>CAXSIB010000465.1:0-2933 GCA_964237095.1 uncultured Actinomycetales bacterium | reverse complement strand
TCGGCACCACCGAGCAGATCGAGAGCGAGGGCTTCGACCGGACGTCGCTCGCGCTGCCCGGCCGGCAGGACGACCTGGTCCGCGCGGTCGCCGCGGCCAACCCGCGCACGGTCGTCGTGGTCAACGCCGGCTCACCGGTGACGATGCCGTGGCGCGACGACGTGGCCGCGGTGCTGCTGACCTGGTTCGGCGGGCAGGAGTACGGCCACGCCCTCGCCGACGTGCTGCTGGGGCTGACCGAGCCCGGGGGGCGGCTGCCCACGACCTGGCCGGCCGAGCAGGCCGACGTCCCGGTGCTGTCCACCACGCCCGTCGCCGGTCGCCTGGAGTACACCGAGGGGATCCACGTCGGCTACCGGGCGTGGCTGCGGTCGGCCGCGACCGGCGGCGCCGAGCCCGCCTTCGCCTTCGGCTCCGGCCTGGGCTACACCAGCTGGGCCCACGAGTCCCTGGCCGTCGAGGGGTCGGCCGGGTCACCCGGCTCGGTCGGTGCCCACATCCCCGGCGAGCCGCTGCGGCTGACGGTCCGGGTCCGCAACACCGGCGCCCGGCCCGGCCGGGAGGTCGTCCAGGTCTACCTGTCGCGGGCGGACTCGGCGGTCGACCGCCCGGTGCGCTGGCTGGCCGGGTTCGCGACCGTCGACGCCGGGCCGGGGGAGGCCGTGGACGTGCCGGTCGTGGTCGGGGCGCGGGCGTTCCAGCACTGGTCGGTGGCCGAGCACGCCTGGCTCACCGAGGCGGGGGTGTTCACCGTCCACGCCGGACACGACGTCGCGACGCTCCCGCTCACCGCCGACGTCCGGCTGGGCTGAGCCGTGCCCGACGCCGCCCCCGACCCCGACGCCGCCCCCGACCCCGACGCACCGCCGGCCGCGGCGGCGCCGCCCGAGATCACGCTGGCCGACGACGAGCTGCGCCGGCGGTGCACCCGGTTCGTCGGCGGCCACGGCCGGATCGCCCCGCGCGAGGTCCTGCTCGCGCTGCTGGCCGACGTCCCGGCCGACGCGGAGGCCGACCGCTACGGCGCGGGCGGGCCCGTCGCCGACCTCGAGCGGGAGGTGGCGGAGCTGCTCGGCAAGCCGGCCGCGGTGTTCTTCCCGACGGGGACCATGGCCCAGCAGGTCGCGCTGCGGGTGTGGTGCGACCGCGCGCACAGCTCCACCGTGGCGTTCCACCCGACCTGCCACCTGGAGCTGCACGAGGAGCGGGCGTACGAGCACCTGCACCGGCTGTCCGGCCGGACCGTCGGGGACGCGAGGGCCCCGCTGACCCTCGCCGACCTGGAGGCGGTGCACGAGCCGCTCGGGGCGCTGCTGCTCGAGCTGCCCCAGCGGGAGATCGGGGGGCGGCTGCCGGCCTGGGACGACCTCGTCGCGCAGACGTCGTGGGCGCGCGAGCGGGGGGTCGCCGTCCACCTCGACGGGGCCCGGCTCTGGGAGTGCGGCCCGGCCTACGGGCGCCCGTACACCGAGGTCGCCGCGCTCTTCGACAGCGTGTACGTGTCGTTCTACAAGGGTCTCGGCGCCCTGGGGGGCTGCTGTCTCGCCGGTCCGGCGGACGTCGTCGAGGCCGCCCGCCGGTGGCGGCACCGCCACGGCGGGCAGGTGTGGGAGCTGTGGCCGTACGCGGTGTCCGCCCGCGCCGGGCTGCGCGACCGGCTGCCCCGGATGGGCGCCCAGGTGGCCCACGCGCAGGCGGTGGCGGCCGCCCTGACCGACGTCCCCGGGGTCGAGGTCGTGCCGGCGGTGCCGCCCACGCCGATGATGCACCTGCACCTGGCGACCACCCCCGAGCGCTTCCGCCGGCAGGCGCTGGCGATCGCCGAGCAGGACGGGATCTGGACGTGGCCGCGCGCGTCGGTCACCGACTCCCCGACCCACGTGCGGGTCGAGCTGACCGTCGGCGACGCGACGCTGGGGTGGACCCCGGCGGAGCTGGCGGACCTGCTGGCGCGCCTCGTCGCCTGACGTCCACCCGGGCCTCCCCGCGGTGGTCGGCCCACCCCGATGCGGCGGTCAGCCCAGCCAGATGTCGGTGAGCGGGAGCTCCGCCGCGGTGCTCGGCACCGGTGACCGCGCTGGTCCGGTCGAGCGCGGCGTCGTCGGCGGGGGAGCCGCGGGGGCCACCGGCGCCGGGGAGCGCTGGACGCTGCCCGGGGTCGTCCGCGGGATGGGCGGTGCCGGGGCGGTGGAGCCGTCGTGCGGCCCGGCGGGGGTCGGCGTCGTTGCCATCAGCTGCTCCTCTGCACGTGCGGGGGCGGTCCGGCGCAGGGTGGTCCGACATGATCGGGTCACACCCCAACCGGCCGAGCTATTACTCGAAGTAGCTCATTCACCACGGTGGGTGTCAAGAAGCAGGTGCATTCTCTGGCGTGGCGGACAGAACGTCTACGCCATTGCGCCGATCGGGGGTCGAACGGTGCCCGGACCCGGCCAGGGGGTCAGCGGGCGGAGCGGGCGACGGGGTGGCCCACGGCCGGGGCGGCGCGGTGCACCGCGACGGCCGTCGTCTCGGCGCCGAGCCGGGTCGCCCCGGTCGACCACGACACCGTGGTCAGGCCGGCCAGGGCGATCAGCACCAGGCCGAGGGAGGCCGCGAAGCGGTCCGACCGTGATCCGCGACGGCACCGGCAGACCGGCGCGCCGCGGTCCCGCCCGCGACAGGCGATGTCGTGCGCCGAGAACGGATCAGGAGGAATCACCACCTCTTGAAGGTAGGTGCTGAATAGCGCTCGGTGATGTTCTCCCCAGATCGACGACATTTGTCACGGCAAGTGATGTGGCGATTCCTCGCAGTCAGATGACGAGGTCACTCACAGCTGATTGGGCTTTGTCCCACCGTGACGGACGTGCTATCACCCTCGGTGAGCCGATGCTGTCTCACCGTCATTCCCCGCCCGCCCCACGTACCGGCGACGGCCGGCGCGGCCCGTG
>CAXSIB010000464.1:0-2940 GCA_964237095.1 uncultured Actinomycetales bacterium | reverse complement strand
CATCGCCGACCGCACTGCCCGCGAGGACCCGGACCCGGACGGGCACGGACGCCGAGCCCACGTGCAGCACGAGCTCGGCCGGGAGGTCGGACAGCAGCGCGGCCGGGTCGGCGGCGCTCAGCTCGACGTCGATCTCCGCGGCCTGCGGCCACACCCCGGGGGTCAGCAGCGCGTCGCCGCGACGCAGGCCCTCCGGGGCTCCGCGCAGGTTCACGGCCACCCGGGCCACCGCGTCGACCCGGTCGAGGGGCTCCTTGCACGACTCGAGCCCGCGCACGGTCAGGGCGGCGCCGCCGTCGCCGGCGGCGAGCACGTCACCCACCGCGACGAACCCGGCGGGCAGCGTGCCGGTGACGACCGTCCCGGCGCCGCGGACCGTGAACACCCGGTCGACGAAGACGCGCACCCGCCACGCCGGCGGGGGCGCGGGCAGTCCGCGGACGAGGATCCCGAGGGAGGCTCGCAGCTCGTCGAGACCGGCGCCGGTGACCGCGGAGACCGCCACCGCCGGGCTGCCCGCCAGCGTCGTGCCCGCCAGGTGCTCAGCGACCTCGGCCACGGCCGGCCCGGGGTCGGCGAGGTCGGACCGGGTCACCGCGACGAGCCCGTGCTTCACTCCGAGGGCGTGCAGCGCCGCGACGTGCTCCCCGGTCTGGCGACGCCACCCCTCGTCGGCGGCGACCACGAGCAGCACCGCCGGGACCGGGCCGACCCCGGCGAGCATCGTCGCGAGGAACCGCTCGTGGCCGGGGACGTCGACGAACTCGACCCGCTCGCCGGTCGGCAGGTCGGTCCACCCGTATCCCAGCTCGATCGTCAGGCCGCGGCGGTGTTCCTCGGCGAGGCGGTCCGGGTCCATCCCCGTGAGCGTCCGGACGAGGGTCGACTTCCCGTGGTCGACGTGTCCGGCGGTGGCGACGACGAACACTCAGGCGCCCGAGTCCGACCCCGCGCCCGCGCCCGCGACGGCGGCCGCGAGCTCGACCGCGCGCCGGACGGTCGCGTCGTCGGCGGGGGCCACCGTCCGCAGGTCCAGCAGCAGTCGGTCGGCGGCGGTGCGCCCGACGACCGGCGGGACGTCGGCGTCGGGCCGCCCGGCCCGCAGCGGCGCCGCGAGGTGTGCGGGCAGGGCGACGGCCCAGCTGGCGAGCTCCAGACCGGGCGCGCCACCACCGCCGACGACCGCGACGCTCGTGACGGCCCGAGCACCGATCCCCTGTGCGGACAGGGACTCGGCGAGGTCGGCGGTCCGCCGCCGCAGCTCGTCGAGGTCGATCGACAGCGCCGCGGCGGTCGGGGTGGGGGGGCCGGCCACGGTGGCCTCGAGCGCCGCCAGGGTCAGCTTGTCCACCCGCAGCGCCCGGGCGAGGGGGTGCCGCCGCAGCCGGTCGACGAGGTCGGCCCGCCCGGCGACGATCCCGGCCTGCGGGCCGCCGAGGAGCTTGTCCCCGCTGGCGGTGACGAGCCCGGCGCCGGCCCGCAGCGCGGTGGTGACGTCCGGCTCGTCCGGGAGCAGCGGGTGCGGGGTGAGCAGCCCCGACCCGACGTCGGCGACGAGCGGGATCCCGTGCGGGGACAGGGCGTCCGCGAGCTCCCGGACGTCCGGGGTCGCGGTGAACCCGCTCACCACGAAGTTCGACGGGTGCACCGAGAGCACTGCTCCCGTCCGGTCGCCGAGGGCCCCGACGTAGTCCGCGACCGTGGTGCGGTTGGTGGTCCCGACCTCCCGGATCCGTGCGCCGGCACCGGCCACCAGCTCCGGCAGGCGGAACCCGTCGCCGATCTCGACCAGCTGCCCGCGGCTCCACACCACCTCCGGTCGGTCCGGCGGGCAGAGCGCGGTGACCGCGAGCAGGAGCGCGGCCGCGCCGTTGTTGACGACGAGCACGTCGCCGGCGTCCGGCAGGGCCGCGCGCAGGGCGTCGAGGACCCCGCGCCCGCGCCGCGCCCGGCGCCCGGTCGCGAGGTCGTACTCGACGTCGGTGGCCCCGGCGGCGTCCTGCACGGCCCGGCGCGCCTCGTCGGACAGCACCGCGCGGCCGAGGTTGGTGTGGAGGATCGCCCCGCTGGCGTTGAGGACCGGGACCAGCGAGGACGCCCGCGACGGCAGCGACGCCACGGTCGCGGCGGCGATCTCGCCCGCCGGCAGCTCCCCGGCACGGACCCGGTCCTGCGCGGCCCGGACCGCGGCGCGCACCCGGTCGCGCCCGAGCCGGTCGACCGCCGCCGCCACCCGGGGGTCCGCGAGGACGGCGTCGGTGCGGGGCACCCCGCGACGGGGATCCGGCGCGGTCGCCGACCCCGGCGCGACCCTGCCCACCCGCGCCATGCCCCGATCGTAGGAACCGCCCGGGTCCTCGTCCGCCGGCGTCCGCCCCGCGTGCTCCGGCCCCGGGCCGCCCACCCCGGAGCTCACCGGGTCGGCGGGGAGCCCGCCGCCCTGGGGCAGAATCCGGGATCACCAGCAGCGGGCTCGGTGCACGGGCCCGCTCCCCCTCCCGGAGGTCAGGTCATGACAGGCATCGACGCCCCCGCCGCACCCGGCCCCGCCGCATCCGGCCCCGCCGCCCCGGCCGCCGACCTCGACGAGCTGGTGGGGTCCCTGGACCTGCCGACCAAGGTCCGGCTGCTGACGGGCGCCACCATGTTCACCCTCGTCCCGGAGCCGTCGATCGGGCTGGGCGAGCTGCGCCTGTCCGACGGGCCCACCGGCGTCCGCGGGCTGAAGTTCAGCGGCGGCCGCCAGGTCGCGCTCTTCCCGAACGCGACGCTGCTGTCCTCGGCGTGGAGCGAGGACACCGCCTACGAGGTCGGTCGCCTGCTCGCCGAGGAGGCGCTCGCGCAGGAGATCCACGTCGTGCTCGGGCCGACCATCAACCTGCACCGCTCGCTGCTCGGCGGGCGGCTGTTCGAGGCCTTCTCCGAGGACCCGCTGCTGAC
>CAXSIB010000463.1:0-2951 GCA_964237095.1 uncultured Actinomycetales bacterium | reverse complement strand
CGTGACGGTGGGCCAGTCCACCGTGGACGTGGAGCGGGTGCTGCTCGTCGACCACGCCAAGATCGGCCGGCCGTCCCCGCACGTGCTGTGCGGCGTCGAGGAGTTCGACCTCGTCGTCACCGACGACGGCATCGACCCGGAGGACCTCGCCGAGCTGCGCGCGCGGACCGACCGGGTGGAGGTCGCCCCGGTCCAGGGCTGAACCGGAGAGGGGTGATCCCGGCGAGGGGTGACCCCCGGCGGCGACACATCGACCTGATCCGGCTCCACCGGCGCCCCGGTCGAGCGGGTCGGCTCGGACCGGCGCGGTCCCCGGCGCGGTCCCACGCGCACAGAGGATCACCGCACCCGGACCGGTGTCGGAGGGCAGGTCACTCACGGCGGTGTCCTCGACCTACCACACCCGAGCCGGCCCGGCGGAGCTTCGGGCCGACACGGATCCGAGCCACGGTGAGGATCGGACGGCGTCGCCGACCTGGGCCGGGTTGCGATTGAGTCACGTCGGCTTGTGAACTTCTCACCCAACGTGTTAACTCACTGCCAGGCGGGAGGTCCCGCCCCTTCGACGGGGAAGGAGTGCCGGTGGTACTGGACGGTCCGGTCCGCATCGCGGCGTACTGCGGTGTGGACGTCGGCACCCAGGGCGTGCGCGCGGTCGTCGTCTCCGGCGCGGGGCGCCTGCTCGGTGAGGGCACCGCCCCGATCGCGGGGGACCACCGGGACGGCCCGCTCCACGAGCAGTCGGCCGACGCCTGGTGGGACGCGATGGTCGCCGCGGTCCGCGGAGCCGTCGACCGGGCCCGCAGCGACCCGGCCGCGGGACCCTCCCTGGACATCGTCGCGCTCGCCCTCGACGCCACCTCCGGGACGGTCGTCGTCGAGGGGGCCGACGGGAGCCCCCGCGGACCCGCCCTGATGTACGACGACACCCGCGCCGCCGACCAGGCCCGCCGCGCCCAGCAGGCCGGGGCCGACCTCTGGAAGACCCTCGGCTACCGGATGCAGCCCGCGTGGGCGTTGCCGAAGGTCCTGTGGCTGCAGGACGCCGACGCCCTCGGCCACGGCGACCGGGTGGTCCACCAGGCCGACCACCTGCTCCGCCGGCTGACCGGGACCGTGGTGGCGACCGACACCTCCCATGCGCTGAAGACCGGCGTCGACCTGCGCAGCGCGTCCTGGCCCGCCGCGGTGTTCGCCGACCTGGGGGTGCCGCTCGCCCTGCTGCCCGAGGTCGTGCTCCCCGGCACCGTGCTGGGCACGGTGTCCGCCGACGCGGCCCGCCTGACCGGCCTGCGCGCCGGCACCACCGTGCGCGCCGGGATGACCGACGGCTGCGCCGCCCAGATCGCCGCCCGCGCGCTGCACCCCGGTAGCTGGAGCAGTGCTCTCGGGACGACCCTCGTGATCAAGGGCTCGACCGGCGAGCTCGTCCACGACCCGTCCGGCGCGGTCTACAGCCACCGCAACCCCGACGGCGGCTGGCTCCCGGGCGGTGCCTCCTCCACCGGGGCCGGGGTGATCCGAGACACGTTCCCGGGAGCGGGCGCCGACTCCCTGGCGGGGCTCACCCGGCTCGCCGCGCGCCTCGTCCCGGGCGACGCGGTCGTGTACCCGCTCGGCGGGTCCGGCGAGCGGTTCCCGTTCGTCGCCCCGGCCGCCCGCGGCTTCGGTCTGGACGCCCTCGGTCGCGGTGCCGGCGTCTCGGGCAGCCGAGCCGTCCCGGGAACCCGAGCCATCCCGGGAACCCGAACCGGAGCAGGCGTGTCCGAGCTGGACGCGGCGCGCTTCGCTGCGCTCTGCCAGGGGGTGGCCTACGTCGAACGCCTGGCGTACGACGTGCTCGGCCAGCTCGGGGCGGACGTGTCCGGGCCGGTGTCGTTCACCGGGGGCGCCGCCCGCAACACCTGGTGGAACCAGCTCCGCGCCGACGTCCTGGGTCGGCCGGCCCTCCTGCCGGCGTCCGGCCAGGCGGCCGTGGGCATGGCCGTGCTGGCCGCGGCGGAACCGGGTGCGCTGGCCGACACCGCCGACGCGATGGTGACCCTGGCCGACACCGTCACCCCCGACCCGGCCCGCGGGGCCGCCCTCGTGCCCGGGTACCGGCGCCTCGTCGAGGCCCTCGCGGACCGCGGCTGGCTCGACGGGGACGTGGCGGGGCGGGTCCTCGGTCCCGTCGCAGGCGTCGCAGGTGTCACAGGTGTCGCGGGTGTCACAGGTGTCACAGCGGCCCCCGACACCGGGCGGTCGGCATGAGCACCGGTGGCACGCGTCTGCTGCTGACCCGGCACGCGCAGACGGTGTGGCACGCGGAGAACCGCTACGCGGGCAGCGGGAGTGACATCGACCTCACCGAGACGGGTCGGGCCCAGGTCCAGGAGCTCGCCGAGTGGGCGAAGCGCCAGGACCTCGACGCGGTCGTGTGCTCACCGGTGCGGCGGGCGGTCGAGACCGCGCGGCCCTGCGCCGAGGCGGCCGAGCTGGCCCTGCAGGTGGTCGACGACCTCCGGGAGGTCGACTTCGGCGCTGCCGAGGGGCACACGCTCGACGAGCTCCGGGCCGTGGACCCCGACATGGTCCGGCGCTTCACCGACGATCCCGCGCGACACCCCTTCCCGGGCGCGGAACGGCCGGACGCGGCGGCGGCCCGCTGCGCCGCCGCCCTGGGGGTGGTCGCGGGCCGGCACCCGGGCGGCCGCGTCCTCGTCGTGGCGCACAACACCCTGCTCCGGCTGGGGTTGTGTGCGCTGCTCGGTCTTCCGGTCGGCCGCTACCGCCAGCTGTTCCCGCGGCTGGAGAACGCGACCGTGACCGAGATCACCGTCCCGCGGGACCGGTCGAGCCCCGCTTCCCTGCTGACGCTGAACGCCGGCATCAGCGCCCCCTGAGACCAGCACCCACCCACCCACCCACCCGGCTCGGCCGGGTCGGGCCGACCGGCCGCCACCACCACC
>CAXSIB010000462.1:0-2955 GCA_964237095.1 uncultured Actinomycetales bacterium | reverse complement strand
CGCGGGTTTCGACGCGCGGCCCGTCCGCCTCTACGGTGAGACGGCCCTGTGGGTGGGGGAGTGGGCCGGGGCCGGACCCGCGGATGACGTCGTGGCCGGAGCGGCGGATGACATCGTGGCCGGAGCGGCGGATGACATCGTGGCCGGAGCGGCCGGCGACTGACGCGGGGCACGACCGAGGAGGCGCCAGGTGCGGCACGTGGTCTGCCCGGGCTCCTTCGACCCCCCGACGAACGGGCACCTCGACATCGTCCAGCGGGCGGCGACCCTGGCCGACCGCGTCACCGTCGCGGTCGGCAAGGACACGACCAAGCAGCCGGTGTTCAGCGCCGACGAGCGGGTCGAGCTGCTGCGCGAGGTGATCGCCGACCGCGGCCTGACCACCGTCGACACCGTCGCGTTCTCGGGGCTGCTGGTCGAGTTCTGCCGCCGCATCGGCGCCGACGCCATCGTGAAGGGCATCCGCGCCGTCTCGGACTTCGACTACGAGCTCTCGATGGCCCAGCTCAACCGGTCGCTGACGGGGATCGAGACCGTCTTCGTGCCGACGAGCATCGACCACTCGTTCCTGTCCTCGACCCTCGTCCGCCAGGTCTCGAGCCTCGGCGGGGACGTCAGCGCGCTCGTCCCACCGGTCGTCGCCGCCCGCCTCGCGGCCCGGGTGCGCGGCCGCGACCTCGACTAATCTGGGAGGCTGCCCACGCGCCGGTCGACCGTCTCCGAACGACTCCGCCCGCGGCTCTGTTCCTGACCCGGAGGTCACCATGCCCGCCGACGTGCGGTCCCCGTTCGTCATCGACACCCGCGAGCTCGACCGGCGCGCCGGCTCCGAGAAGCGGATCGCGCTCTCGGTCCCCGCCCCGGCCGGCCTGGCCATCCCCGACATCGGGATCCCCGCGGGTGCCCCGGTCCGGCTGCGGCTGTCGGTGGACTCCGTGGTCGAGGGCTTCTGGGTGTCCGGGACGGTCTCCGGGGACGCCGACGGCGAGTGCGTCCGGTGCCTGGACCCGGTCCACCTCGCGGTCGAGGCCCCCGTCGAGGCCCTCTACGTCCACGCCGAGCGGTCCGGCGCCCCGGGAGAGATCCCGGAGGACGCCGAGGACGCCGAGGAGGTCTTCACCCTCGAGGGCGACCTCCTCGACCTCGAGCAGGCCGTCCGTGACGCCGTCGTCCTCGAGCTGCCGCTGCTCCCGCTGTGCCGCGAGGACTGCCCGGGCCTGCTCCCCGACGGCACGAAGGCGACCGACGCCGCCCCGGCGCCCGTTCCGACGGACCTCCGCTGGGCTGCGCTGGCCGGGCTGACGGAGCGCTCCGGCCGCTGACCGCCCGGCCCGACCGCGCCGGGGTGACGGGTGGCCCGTCCATCGGGGACACTGGCAGTCCGGGGTGTCGGCCACAATGGGTGGCACTCCTGTCCGGCGTGCTCCGGCCCGCCCCGTCCGCGGGGGCGCCGCACACCGAGCTGACCACGCACTGAGCAGAGAAGAGACGACGTCCATGGCAGTCCCGAAGCGCAAGCTCTCGCGCAGCAACACGCGCCACCGCCGGTCGCAGTGGAAGGCCAAGCTGCCCCAGATCAACCGCACGGTCGAGAACGGCCGCGTCGTCTGGAGCGTCTCCCACCACGCCCGGGTCCTCACCGACGCCGCCGGCACCCCGGTCGCGCTGCGGTACGACAACCGGAACGTCGCCGACCTCTGAGCACGGCCGACCCCCGCACGGCCGGGTCGTCCGAGGCCGAGCAGACGGCGGTCGGGGCGGCCGCCGCGGGCCGGTCGGCGGCCGGCCCGACGACGTCGCCGACTGACCTCGCGGCCTCCCCGGACGACCTCGCGGCGGCGCTGGGGGTCGCGATCGACGCGGACCTGCTCTCCCTCGCCCTGACCCACCGGTCGTACGCGTTCGAGCACGGCGGGCTGCCGACGAACGAGCGCCTGGAGTTCCTCGGTGACTCCGTGCTCGGGCTCGTCGTGTCGGAGTCGCTGTACCGGCGGTTCCCGGGGCTGCCCGAGGGGCAGCTGGCGCGCCTGCGGGCGGCCGTCGTCAACTCCCGTGCCCTCGCGGGGATCGGGCGGTCCCTCGGGCTCGGCGCGCACCTGCGGCTCGGGCGCGGGGAGGAGTCCACCGGCGGCCGGGACCGGTCCTCGATCCTGGCCGACACCGTCGAGGCCCTCTTCGGAGCGGTGTTCATCCAGCACGGCTTCGGCCCGGCGACCCGCGTCGTGGCCGCCCTGCTCGACCCGATGGTGGCCGAGGCGGCCCACACGGGCGCGGGGCTGGACTGGAAGACGAGCCTGCAGGAGCTGACCGCCCGCACCGGCGCCGGCGTCCCCGAGTACCAGGTCACCGACACCGGCCCGGACCACGCGAAGGTCTTCCGGGCCGCCGCCGTCATCGGCGGCGCCGAGCTCGGCTCCGGGGCGGGGAACTCCAAGAAGGAGGCCGAGCAGCGCGCGGCCGAGGACGCATACACCCGCCTCGACGGCGCCGAGCTGCCCGGGACCGCGACCCGCCTGCCCGGTCCGCCCGGTGCCTCCGGCGGGGACACGGCGGTCGGGTCGTCCTGAGCGACCGTGCCTGAGCTGCCCGAGGTCGAGATCGTCCGCCGCGGCCTGGAACGGGTCGTGGCCGGCCGCACCGTCACCGGGGCCCGCGTGCTGCACCCGCGGGCCGCCCGCCGGTACGCGGGCGGCGGCGACGCGCTCGCCGAGGCCCTGACCGGGACCACCGTGCTCGCGGCCCACCGCCGCGGTAAGTACCTGTGGCTCCCGCTGAGCGGCGGCACCGCGCTCGTGGCCCACCTCGGGATGAGCGGTCAGCTGCTCGTCGTCCCG
The DNA here is from genome assembly GCA_964237095.1 of uncultured Actinomycetales bacterium. Classification (GTDB taxonomy): domain Bacteria; phylum Actinomycetota; class Actinomycetes; order CAXTBU01; family CAXTBU01; genus CAXSIB01. The sequence continues at coordinate 121 of CAXSIB010000462.1, read as the reverse complement.
GCCGACACCCCGCCCGGTCCGCACCTGCGCGCGGTCCTCGACCTGTCCGACCGGCCCGGCGCGGACGCCCCGGGCGACGCGACGCCCCCGGCGGCGGACGAGGCCCCCGACGAGCCTGACC
>CAXSIB010000461.1:0-2967 GCA_964237095.1 uncultured Actinomycetales bacterium | reverse complement strand
ATCCGCCAGCACCACATGTTCCGGGTGACCCGCAACGAGGACCTCGAGGTCGAGGAGGACGACGCCGAGAACATCCTCGCGGCCATCGAGAAGGAGCTGCTGCGGCGCAAGTTCGGGCCGCCGGTGCGCCTGGAGGTCGAGGACGACATCGACCGGCACGTCCTCGAGCTCATCGTGTCCGAGCTGGGGGTCGTCGAGCAGGAGGTGTTCGCACTCTCCGCGCCGCTGGACCTCACGAGCCTCATGGCGATCGCGAACCTGCCGCACGCGGACCTGCAGTACCCGGTGTTCGTCCCCACGACCTCCGCCGCGTTGGCGGAGGTCGAGACCGCCGGACCGGCCGATCTGTTCGCGGCCCTGCGCCACCACGACGTCCTCGTCCACCACCCCTACGACGCGTTCGCCACCAGCGTCCAGCGGTTCATCGAGCAGGCCGCGGCGGACCCGCAGGTGCTCGCGATCAAGCAGACCCTCTACCGCACCAGCGGCGACTCCCCGATCGTCGACGCCCTCATCGACGCGGCCGAGGCCGGCAAGCAGGTGCTGGCGCTGGTCGAGATCAAGGCCCGCTTCGACGAGCAGGCCAACATCACCTGGGCGCGCAAGCTCGAGCAGGCGGGCGTCCACGTCGTGTACGGCCTGGTGGGGTTGAAGACCCACTGCAAGCTGTGCCTCGTCGTGCGGGAGGAGGGCGACTCGATCCGGCGCTACTGCCACGTGGGCACGGGGAACTACAACCCGAAGACCGCACGGCTGTACGAGGACCTGGGCCTGCTGTCCGCGGACCCGGTCATCGGCCAGGACCTCACGCAGCTGTTCAACAACCTGTCCGGCTACTCCCTGCAGACGTCGTTCTCGCGGCTGCTGGTCGCGCCGCACTCGGTGCGCCAGGGCCTGGTCGACCGCATCCACGCGGAGATCGACCACCACCGCGCGGGCCGGCCGGCGCGGATCCGGTTCAAGCTGAACTCCCTCGTGGACGAGGCCTGCATCGACGCCCTCTACGAGGCCAGCCGGGCCGGCGTCCCGGTCGACATCCTGACCCGCGGCATCTGCAGCCTGCGGCCCGGCGTGCCCGGGCTGTCGGAGAAGATCCGGGTCCGGTCGATCCTCGGCCGGTTCCTCGAGCACTCGCGCGTCTACTCCTTCGCCGCGGGCGGGGAGGCGGAGTTCTGGATCGGCTCCGCGGACCTCATGCACCGCAACCTCGACCGCCGGGTCGAGGCCCTCGTCCGCCTGGACAGCCGGACCCACCGCCGCGAGCTGACCCAGCTGCTCGACCTGGCCTTCGACGCGGGGACGGCCTCCTGGCACCTCGCCGCCGACGGCACCTGGACCCGGCACTCGCGCGACCGCGACGGTCGGCCCCTGCTGGAGATGCAGGCCCACCTGATCGCCACGCAGCCGCGGCCGCGGACGGCCCTCACCAGCGGGGCCACGATCGCCGACGGCCCGTTCGCCGTCATCAGCGGGCGCGGTTGAGCCGGCCCGGTCCCGTCGCCGTCGACGACCTCGTCGACGACGCGGACGACGGCCCCGCGGTGCCGACCGTCCCGTCGGAGGTCGGCCGGGCGGGGACGTCGCGCAGCGAGCGCGGGCCCGGGAAGGCGGGCCGGGTGGTCCGGTCGGCCGGCGTAGTGGTGCTGCGCCCGGCCGGTGGCGGCGCCCCGGGCCGGAGCGGGACCGACGCCGGCGGGCCGCTGGAGGTCCTCGCGGTGCACCGGCCCCGCTACGACGACTGGAGCCTGCCGAAGGGGAAGCTCGAGCGGGGCGAGCACCCGCTGGTCGCCGCCGTGCGCGAGGTGGTCGAGGAGACCGGCGTCCGTCCCCTCCCCGGCCGCCGGCTGCCGACCGTGCGCTACGTCGACGGCGAGGGCCGACCCAAGACCGTCCAGTGGTGGCTCGGGACCGTCGGCCGGGTCGAGGCGCGCGACGGTGACGACGAGGTCGACGAGCAGCGCTGGCTGCCCCTCGAGCACGCCGGGCTGACCCTGACCCAGCCGATGGACGTCGACCTGCTGGCCGGGGTCGCGGGCCTGCTCGACCGGGACGCGCAGTCCGGACGGGCCGGGCTCGACCCGGAGACGGGACCCGACCGGGACGGGACGCCGGGGCTGGTCCCCGAGCCGGCCCTCGTCCTGCTCCGCCACGGGAGCGCCCGGTCGCGGCGGTCGTGGGACGGCCCCGAGCTCGAGCGCCCGCTGGAGGCGGAGGGGCTCGCCCAGGCCGACCGGCTGGTCGCCCTGCTCGACGCCCTCGGCGCGGTGCGGCTGGTGACCTCGGCCGCCGCGCGCTGCCGGCAGACCGTCGAGCCCTGGCTGCGGGCCAGCGGGACGCCGTCGGAGGTCAGCCCGGAGCTGACCGAGCAGGCCGGGGACGACGACCCGGCCCGCCCGCTCGCGGTGCTCACCGCCGCGGCCGGGGCCCGCGCCGGCGGGCCGCAGGTCCTCTGCACCCACCGGCCCGTCCTGGGCGGCCTGCTCGACGCGGCCACCGGCGGGACGTGGCGGACCGGGCGGGCGAAGCCGCTGCGACCGGCGGAGATCGCGGTGCTCACCGGCCCCTGGGGCGCGATGGCCCTCGACCGCCACACCCCCTGAGGGGGCCCCCTCCGGAACCGCCTCCGACCGCCGGGAGCGCCGTCTCCCCGTGCCCGATCGGACCGGTCGGGCTAGCGTTCCGCCATGCCCGCCGCACCACCGGACCCGGGCGGGGGGCGCTCCCGCGGGGCCGTGGCCATCGCCGTCGGCGCCGGGGTCCTGGTCGCCGGCTCCCTCGTCGCCGCCGTCCTCGGGTGGATCTCCCCCGGTGCCGGGACGGCCGCCGGGGCCGGCGCCGTCGCCGCATCGCCCGCCAGCACGAGGTCCGGGGCGGTCGCGTCCGGACCGGCCGCGGTCCCGCCGACCACCGCCCCGCCGGTGACGGCCACCACGGGGCCGACCGCGACCGTCGAGGCGACGCGGGTCA
>CAXSIB010000460.1:0-2969 GCA_964237095.1 uncultured Actinomycetales bacterium | reverse complement strand
GTCGTCGTCTTCGGCGCTGACCACGTCTACCGGATGGACCCGTCGCAGATGCTCGCGGCGCACATCGCGTCCGGCGCGGGCGTCACGGTGGCCGGGATCCGGGTGCCGCGCTCGCAGTCCTCGCAGTTCGGCGTCATCTCCACCCAGGACGGCCGGACGATCTCGGAGTTCCTCGAGAAGCCCGCTGACCCCCCGGGCCTGCCCGACGCCCCGGACGAGATCTTCGCCTCCATGGGCAACTACATCTTCACCACCCGCGCGCTGCAGGAGACCCTCGCGATCGACGCCGCTGACGAGGGCTCCCTGCACGACATGGGCGGCAACATCATCCCGTCGTTCGTCGAGAACCACGACGCCGGGGTCTACGACTTCCGGTCCAACGACGTCCCCGGCTCGACCCACCGCGACCGCGGCTACTGGCGCGACGTCGGGACGATCGACGCCTACCACGACGCCCACATGGACCTGGTGTCGATCGACCCGGTCTTCAACCTCTACAACGGGTCCTGGCCGATCATGACCAGCCAGCCGCAGCTCCCGGGGGCCAAGTTCGTCCAGGGCGGCCAGGCGCACGAGTCGATCGTCTCCCCGGGGGTCATCGTCGCCGGCGGGCACGTCAACCACAGCGTGCTGTCCCCGCGGGTCCTGGTCCGCCGCGGTGCGCAGGTGTCGGGCTCGGTACTGCTGGACAACGTCGACGTCGGGGCCGGCGCGCGCGTCGAGCGCGCGATCCTCGACAAGAACGTCGTCGTCCCGCCGGGGGCCCAGGTCGGGGTCGACCACCGCCAGGACCTCGCCCGTGGGTACACGGTGTCCGAGGGCGGTATCACGATCGTCGGCAAGAACCAGAAGGTCGACCCCTAGCGGCGCCGGCTCGGTGGCGCCGGCCGGCTGACCGGCGCCGCCCTGGTGAGCAGAGCCCGTCGGCTCAGCGGCGCAGCGTGGCCACCAGCAGGCCGGCGCCGAGCGGGACGACCAGCGGGACCAGGTGCTCGTCGGCCAGCACCTCGTCGACCAGCGCCCGCGCGGCGGTGGTCCCCGGGTCGCGCCGCGCCGGGTCCGCGACCGCGTCGCCCCAGAGCGCGTCGTGGAACACCACCAGGCCGCCGGGACGCAGCAGGCGCAGCGCCTCCCGCAGGTAGTCGCTGTTCTCGCCGGGCTCGGCGTCGAGGAACACGAGGTCGTAGGCGCCGTCGGTCAGGCGGGGGAGCACCGCGAGGGCGCGCCCGGCGATCAGGCGGGCCCGGTGCGGCGGGACACCGGCCGCGGTCAGCGCGGCCCGGGCGGGGCGCTGGTGGTCACCGTCCACGTCGACGCTGGTGAGGATCCCGTCGTCCGACATCCCCGCGAGCAGGGCGATCGCCGACACCCCGGCCCCGGTGCCGACCTCGACCGCGGTCCGGACGCCGGTGCTCGCCGCCAGGAAGGTGAGCGCGGCGGCCACGCCGGGGCTCACCGCCGCGACCCCGAGCCGGGCGGCCTCCACCCGCGCGTCCGCGGCGGCCGGCTGCTCCGGCACGACGGTCTCCGACCAGAGCTGCCCCGCGATGCCGGGGACCTCGATGCGGGCCTCCCCGGCGTCGACGGGACCGGTCGGGATCAGCTCCCTGCTCGTCCTGGGGGTGCTCATCGGTTCTTCCCGCCCTCCGGAGGCCGACGCGGCCACGTGCTGCGTACTGACGCGCGGAAGCTTAGTGAGCGGCGATGGTCACTGGACAACACCTAGTGGTCACACACCGATGTCGTCTCCGAGGACGGGAACGGACGGAGTGGCCCACTCGTCGGACGACCGGGTGCTGATGGTGCCCAGGGACTGAGAACGTGACGAGAAATCTCGGGCGAGACCTCGGCGGCGAAGGGGCGGACGGGCACGATGACCGCTGTGACCCTCGACCTGTCCCGCCTGCGGCGCGCGCCGCGGCCGGTGGCCGAGGTGGTCGACCCGATCGGACTGCCGGCGCCCGCCGCCCCGGCGGTGGACCGGGTGGACCGGGCGGAGTCGGCGGAGTCGGTCGCGGACTGGGCCGCCCCGAGCTGGCAGGAGATCGTCGAGGCACACTCCGCGCGGGTCTTCCGCCTCGCCTACCGCCTGACGGGCAACCGGCACGACGCCGAGGACCTCACCCAGGACGTCTTCGTCCGGGTCTTCCGGGCGCTGCCGAGCTTCACCCCGGGCAACTTCGAGGCGTGGCTGCACCGGATCACGACCAACCTCTTCCTGGACGGGGCCCGCCGGCGGCAGCGCATCCGGTTCGACGCCCTCGGCGAGGACGCCGGCGAGCGGCTGCCGGACACCGCGGCCAGCCCCGACGAGCAGTACCACCTGACGAACCTCGACGGCGAGGTGCGCGACGCCCTGATGGCGCTGCGCCCGGAGTTCCGCGCGGCGGTGGTGCTCTGCGACATCGAGGGGCTGCCCTACGACGAGGTCGCCGACGCGCTCGGGATCAAGCTCGGCACCGTGCGCAGCCGGATCCACCGCGGCCGCGCCCAGCTGCGCGAGCAGCTCGCCCACCGGGCGCCCCGGCCGGACCTCCGCAGTGCCGTCCCGGTCGCGGTCGGGGCGGGACCCGACCTGCCATCCGACCCCGACGTGGTGAGCATGGCGACGCTGCCGCTGGCGGCGGTCCCGGGGGGGCGTGCCGTCGAGCCCGCCGCCGGCGCGTGACGGGGCTCTGGCACCCGTCCGGCCTGAGCCTGTCCGCGCTGCTCGACGGCGAGATCGGCGAGTGGGACCGCGCCGGGATCCTCGCGCACCTCGTCCACTGCCCGCGCTGTGCCCGACTGCTGGAGGAGGGGTACCGCGTCAAGGCGGCCCTGATCGCGGCGCGGTGCGCGCCGGTCCGCCCGCCCGCGGGCCTGCTGCCGGGCCTGCTGTCCCTGTCGGCCGATCCGGTGTCCCCGGTGGCGACCCCCGGTCCGGCCACGGCGGCGCGGCCCGCGCCGGCGGTCCCGCGGCCGGGTCGGGC
>CAXSIB010000459.1:0-2972 GCA_964237095.1 uncultured Actinomycetales bacterium | reverse complement strand
CCTCGACCTCGAGGTCCTCGTTGCGGGTCACCCGGAACATGTGGTGCTGGCGGATCTCCATGCCGGGGAAGAGCTGGTCCAGGTGCGCGGCGATGAGGTCCTCGAGCGGGACGAACTGCTCGCCCTCGGTGCGCACGAACCGCGGCAGCGACGGCGGGACCTTGACCCGGGCGAAGTGTTCCGTGCCCGTGTTGGGGTTCCGGACGATCACGGCCAGGTTCAGCGACAGGCCGGAGATGTACGGGAACGGGTGCGCGGGGTCCACCGCCAGCGGGGTCAGGACCGGGAACACCTTGTCGGAGAACATCACCGTCAGCCGCCGCCGCTGGGCCGCGCCGATCGCATCCCAGTGCACGATGGTGATCCCGTGCCCGGACAGGGCCGGCAGCAGGTCGCGGAAGCACGCGGCCTGGCGCGCGGACAGCACCCGGATGTGGGCCCAGATGCCCTCGAGGACCTCGTTCGGCAGCAGCCCGCTCGACGTGCGCACCGCGACGCCGGCGGTGATCCGCCGCTTCAGCCCGGCGACGCGGACCATGAAGAACTCGTCCAGGTTGGACGAGAAGATGGAGAGGAAACGCACCCGCTCGAGCAGCGGCAGGTCGGGGTCCTCCGCGAGCTCGAGCACCCGCTGGTTGAACGCCAGCCAGGACAGCTCCCGGTCGCCGAAACGGTCCGGGAAGTCGCTGAGTGGCCGCTGCTCCGGCCGGCCCGCCGGCGCGGTGCCGAGCCCGCCCACGGCCGGCGTGGCCGTCGCCCGGGCGCCGTCGCCCTTCTTCCCGCCGTTGCCGGCGTGGCCGTCCGCGTGGCCCCCGTTCGCCTGGCTCCTGTCGGTACCGTCGTCGTCGCCGCCGCCGTCGACCCGGCTGCTGTCGACCGCGCCGTCGCTGCGCGGCGAGCCGAGCAGGGCGGCCCCCGCCGCGCGCCCGCCGTCGGCGCCGTCACCGTCCCCGGTGGCCGTCGTCGCGGGGTCGGGGCGGGCGGGCGCGGCGACCACGGCGCGACGCTCACCGCCACGCCGGTCGGCCTCCGCGTCCGCGGAGCCCTTCGCGCGCCGTCGCGGGCCGCGGGCCGTCACCTCGTTCACCATGCCTGGATCGTCCCATCACCCGGGATCCGGCCGGTGCGCCTGCGGCGGCGGGGTGTGCGGGCCGACGCCGGCGCGCCGGCACCCGACCCCGGCGGACTCCCGCCGCCGGATGGACTGTGGATCGCCAGTCGCCCACCGACCGGCGATCCACCTTCCTCCGGCGGTCCGCCGCTCAGGTCGACGGCGCGAAGGACCCGACGCGGACCCCGGCCGCGGCGAGCCCGGCCCGGACGGCGGTGGCGATGGCGACGGCGCCCGGGGTGTCGCCGTGGACGCACACCGAGCGGGCGCGGACCGCCACCGAGGAGCCGTCCACGGCCTCGACGGTCCCGTCGAGCGCCAGCCGGACGACGCGGGCGACGACCGCGGCCGCGTCGGTGACCAGGGCCCCGGGCCGGCCCCGGGGGACGAGGGTGCCGGCCGGGGTGTAGCCGCGGTCGGCGTAGGCCTCGAGGACCGGCTCCAGACCGGCCCGCTCGGCCGCGGCCAGCCACGCCGACCCGGGCAGCCCGAGGACGGCGGTGCCGGGCGCGACCTCCGCGACGCCCTCGGCGACGGCGGCGGCCTGCCGCTCGTGGTGGACGATCGCGTTGTAGAGCGCGCCGTGGGGCTTGACGTGGGTGACCGCCGTGCCGGTGACCCGGGCGAAGGCCTGCAGCGTCCCGACCTGCGCGACCACGTCGTCGCGCAGTTCGCCCGGGTCCACGTCGACGAACCGGCGGCCGAAGCCGGCCAGGTCGCGGTAGCTGACGTGGGCCCCGACCGCGACCCCGAGCCGGGCCGCGTGGGCGCACACCGACCGAATCGTGGCGGGGTCCCCCGCGTGGAACCCGCAGGCCACGTTGGCACTCGACACGACCCCGAGCAGGGCCTCGTCGTCGCCGAGGGTCCAGACGCCGAAGCCCTCGCCGAGGTCGGCGTTGAGGTCGAGGACTCCGGCCCCGCCGGCCGCGGTCACGGCCGGCGGGCCGCGAGCGTGGTGCCCCAGGCCACGTCCCGGCTGGCCTCGACGAAACCGAGGCGGTGGTAGATCCCGAGGGCGCGGTCGTTGTCGGACTCGACGTACAGCTCGACCTCGCCGACCCCGCGGGCCGCGAGCGACGCCAGCCCGGCCACCGCCAGCGCGGTGCCGAGGCCGCGGGTGTGGGCGTCCGGGGAGACGCCGAGGACGTAGACCTCGCCGACGGCTGGCCCCGCGCCCGGCCCCTGGCCGTCCGGGATCTTCGTCCAGTGCGAGCCGAGCAGGCGCGGTGCGGCCCCGGCCCGCTCGGCCCCGCCGTCGGACCAGGCCAGCAGCAGGCCGGCGGGGTCGAACCAGGCCTCGGCCTCCCGGTCGGCGAGGTCGGCGAGGGTCCAGCGGCCCTGCTCCGGGTGGGTCGCGAACGCCGCGGCGTTGACGGCCAGCCAGGCGGCCTCGTCGACGCCGGGGCGGAAGGACGCCAGGCGGACCCCCGGCGGCATCGGCACCTCGGGCAGCGGCGCCGGGGGCCGGTGCAGCAGCAGGAGCGTGCGGTGCGGGACGAGCCCCGCGGCCAGGGCGAGCGCCCGCGCGGCGGCGGTGTCGCGGTGGGCCCAGATGCTGAACGCCGCCCCCGGGGCCAGCTCGGCCGCCCGGTCGAGGACGTCGCGGAGCAACCCGGCGCCGATCCCGCGGCGGCGGTCAGCCGGGTCGACGACGAGCTCGGCCCCGACCGTCACCGGACCAGCCGTGGGGCCGGGCCCCGTGGCCGGGTCCACCGTCGGCATCGTCGGCGCCGCCGGGAGAGTCGCGGGGCGTCCGGCCGGGAGGTCGAGGGAGGCGTAGGCGAGGACCCGGTCCGAGCCGGCGGCCCGCCGGACGAGGTGCACCCGGCCGGGCTCGACCCGCGACAGCGCGAGCCGG
>CAXSIB010000458.1:0-2980 GCA_964237095.1 uncultured Actinomycetales bacterium | reverse complement strand
GACCGGGCCGCCGCGCGCCGGTCCGCCCCGCCCGGCGCCGCCGGTCGAGCCGGACCCGCCGGGTCGCTCGACCGGGCCCGTCGTCGTGGTCGCGCTCACTCGTCCTCCTCCGCCAGGTCGGCCCCGACGGCCTCGGTGCGGTGTCCGGTCAGGTTGAGGAACACGTCGTCCAGGCTGGGCTCGCGGATGCCGAGAGTGGTGGCCCGCAGGCCGGCGTCGTCCAGGGCGCGCACCACCTCGGTGAGGGTCCGGGTCCCGTCGGAGCTGTCCAGGCGGACGGCCGTGCCCTCGGTCCGCGCGTCGCCGTGGTCCCCGATGCCGGCGAGTGCGGCCGCCGCGCGCACGGCGGTGGGCTCGTCGCGGAACACCGCCTCCACGACGGTCGCGCCGAGGCGGCCCTTCAGCTCCGCCGCGGTGCCCTCGGCGATCACCACCCCGTGGTCGATCACGACGATCCGGTCGGCCAGGCGGTCGGCCTCCTCCATGTACTGCGTGGTCAGCAGCACGGTGGTGCCGTCCGCGACCAGCGCGGCGATGACCCCCCACAGCTGGACCCGCGACCGCGGGTCCAGGCCGGTGGTCGGCTCGTCGAGGAACAGCACGGGGGGCTCGGCGACGAGGGCGGCCCCGAGGTCGAGGCGCCGGCGCATGCCGCCGGAGTACGTCTTGGCCCGCCGGCCGCTCGCACCGGTGAGGCCGAACCGCTCGAGGACCTCGTCGGCGCGGCGGCGGGCCACCGCGTGCGGGAGGTGGTTCAGCCGCCCGATCAGCTCGAGGTTCTCCCGTCCGGTGAGGGTCGGGTCGACCGCCGCGTACTGCCCGGCCAGCCCGATCGAGCGGCGGACCGCGTCGGGGTGGCGGCCCACGTCGATGCCCGCGACCGTCGCGGTCCCGCTGGTCGGGCGGGTGAGGGTGGTCAGCATGTTGACGGTCGTGGTCTTCCCCGCGCCGTTGGGGCCGAGCAGGCCGAGGACCGTCCCCGCCGGGACGGTGAGGCTGACCCCGTCCACGGCCCGGACCGCCTTGTCGCCGCGGCCGAAGACCTTGACCAGGTCGCGCGCGACGATGGCACCGGCGTCGCGGTCCGCGCCGGCGGCGCGCGCGGTGGTGCCGGGAGGGGCTGTCGTGGGAGGGGCTGCGGTCACGGTTGGATGGAGCCCTTCGGTCTCGTCGAGGCGGTGTCGGGGCTGGCGGGGTCGGTCAGGTCAGTGCACCAGCACCCACCGACAGGACCGCGCCCGGCCGGTCGAGGTCGGGTGGCAGCAGGTGACCGGGTGGCGAGGGTGCGGCGGCGACGCCGCACGGAGGGACGGCGGGCATGCGGTTCGGGTTGGTCGGGACGGGTCACTGGGCGCGGACGGTCCACGGTAAGGGGCTGGTCGATCATCCGGAGACCGAGCTGGTCGGGGTCTGGGGCCGCGACCCGGGCCGGACCGCCGCGGCCGCCGCGGCGCTCGGGTCGGTCCCCTACGCCGACGTCGACGCCCTGATCGCCGATGTCGACGCGGTCGCGTTCGCGGTGCCCCCCGCGATCCAGGCGCCGCTGGCCGCCCGGGCCGCCGCCGCGGGGAGGCACCTGCTGCTCGACAAGCCGCTGGCGATCGACCCGGCCGAGGCCGACGCGGTCGTGGCCGCGGCGGCGGAGTCGGGGGTCGCGTCCGCGGTCTTCTTCACCTACCTGTTCAGCCCGGACGTGCGGGCGTGGCTGGACAGCGTCCGCGGCCGGGACTGGGACGGCGCCTTCGGCTGGTGGATGGGCAACATCCACCGCCCCGGCAGCCCGTACGCCGACTCCCCGTGGCGCGACGCGGAGGGCGCGCTGTGGGACTCGGTGCCGCACGCGCTCTCGCTGCTGCTCGACGTTCTCGGGCCGATCACCTCGATCACCGCGGTCGGCGGCCGCCGCGACACCGTCGCGCTCACCACCGTCCACGAGGGCGGCGCGCTCGCGTCGGTCACCGCGAGCCTGTCCGTGCCCGACGGCGGCGGCCGCAACGGCCTCGACCTGTGGGGCGCGGCCGGGCGGGAGTCGCTGCCGGACCGCGGGGACGTCGACGCCGCGATGGCGGTCGCGATCACCGAGCTGCTCGCCGCCGCCGTCCCGGGCGCCCCGCCGCACCCGGTCGGGGTCGACCACGCCGCCCACGTCACGCACCTGCTCGCCGACGCCGCCGCGCAGCTGACCCGCTGACCCGGCCGGTCCGGCTCCGTCGCCCGGCGGGTCGACCGGTCCCGGCCGCCCCGGTACAGTTGGCGGGCACCGCGCCTGTAGCTCAACGGATAGAGCATCTGACTACGGATTAGAAGGTTGGGGGTTCGAGTCCCTCCAGGCGCACAGACCTCCAGGTGTGTACGTCGAGAACCCCCGGTCGCGAGAGCGACCGGGGGTTCTTCCGTGTCGGAGACCGGGGACGCCCTCGTCCCGGGTTGGTGCGCCAGCACAGGCAGCGCTCAGGTCGGGGTGGGCAGGGTGGGCGCGCGGTCGTCGCCGGCGGAGCCACCGGGCTGCCTGCGACGGACCGTGCTGTCCCTGCGGAGCCGTCCCACGCTCCCGTGATCGCGAGGAGTCCTCCAGTGCGTCGGATCATCTACTGCAGCCAGGCGACCGAGGACGTCAGCCCCGAGGAGCTCGTCGAGCTGCTGTCGGTGTCGCGGCGGAACAACGAGGCCGCGGGCCTGTCGGGGATGCTCCTGTACAGCAGCCAGAGCTTCCTGCAGGTGCTGGAGGGCGGCCCGGCCGCGCTGGAGGCCACCTACGCGCGCATCCACGCCGACACCCGGCACAGCGCACTGCGGCTCCTGCTGGACGCGGAGGTGCCGCGGCCGCTGTTCGGGAACTGGACCATGGGGTTCGACCACGTCGACGACGAGGAGCTCGCCGACTCCCTGGACGGGTTCACCCCGGCGACGGTGTACCCGCTGGTCAACCCGGACCTCATCACCAACGCCGGGGTCGCGCAGACCCTGCTGACCCTGTACG
>CAXSIB010000457.1:0-2981 GCA_964237095.1 uncultured Actinomycetales bacterium | reverse complement strand
TGTCCTTCGTCCGCGAGGAGCAGGGGGACTACGACGGTGCGTTCGACCTGGCGTCCCGCGCCCTGGCGCTGGAGCCGCGGTCGGGGCACGCCGTCCACGCGCGGACCCACGTGCACTACGAGAGCGGCGACCACGCCGAGGGGCTGCGGTGGCTGACCGGGTGGATCGCCGATCGGCCCGCCGAGACGGTCCTGGCGGGACACGTCAACTGGCACGCCGCGCTGCACGAGCTGTGCCTCGGCGACGTCGACGCGGTCCGTTCCCGCTTCGACGCCCGGCTCCGGCCGCCGGCGCTGCCCGGCCTGCGCGCGATCGTGGACGGCGGGTCGCTGCTGTTCCGGGCCGCCGTCCGCGGGGAGTGGACGGGCGACGTGCCGGTGGCCGAGCTCGTCGACGCCGCCGGGGACGCCCTCCGCGAGCCACCCTCGGTGTTCGTCGGGCTGCACGCCGCGCTCGTCCTGACCCTGGCCGACGACCGGGCCGGCCTCGCCGCGCTCGCCACCCGCTGCCGGGTCCTCGGGGGGACGTGGACGGGCGCGCTGCTCACGGTCGTCGAGGGGCTCGCCGCGTTCGGGGCCGGCCGGTGGGACGTCGCCGCGGAACGGCTGACCGCCGCGCTGCCGCAGCTGCCCGCGCTCGGCGGCAGCCTGGCGCAGCGCGAGGTCGTCGAGGAGACCCTCCTGCGGTCGCTCCTCGAAGCCGGCCGCCTCGAGCAGGCGCGTGCCCTGGTCCGCCACCGCCACCACGCCGACCGGGTCCTGCACTGGGTCCCGGCCGCGGTCGCGGACCTGGCCACCGCCCCCGGCGACGGCGCCGGTCTCCCTGGACGCCCCGGCCCCGGCTGAGCGACCCGACGCCCCGGCCTGTCAGCGCAGGACGACGACCTCGAACTGTTCGGCGTGGGCACCCTCGGGCAGGCCGTGGCGGCGGGCGTTGTCCGCGGTGAACGACCGGATCCGGTCACCGATGCCGCCGACGGCCGTGAGATCGCCGGCGTCCGGCGGCAGCTGGGACACGTGGGAGGCGATCGCGGCCAGCTTCCGCCCGAGATTGGCGGACACGTCGACGGCCAGGTCCGCGTGGGCGGAGGCCATCACCCAGGCCTCGACGACCGACCAGGGCTCGAGGCCCTCGTCCGCGAGCAGCTCCGGGTGGGCGAACGGGTTGCGGGCGTCCGGGTAGACCGCCCGCAGGGCCGCGGCACCCGCGTGCTGGTGGTCGGGGTGGCACGCGGCCTGGAAGAACGAGAGGTTCCACTCGGGGGTCTGGACGATCGCGCGCCGCGGCCGGACCTGGCGGATCACCCGGGAGATGTCCCGGCGCAGCGCCATGGTCTCCTCCAGGGCACCGTCGGGGTAGCCGAGGAAGCGGACGTCGGTCACGCCCACGACCGCGCCCGCCGCGCGCTGCTCCCGGTGGCGGACGTCGCGGATCTGCGCGCGTGACAGCGAGCGGTCCGACCCGCCCGCGTCGCCGTCGGTGACGATCAGGTAGGTGACCGCGATCCCGGCGTCGGTCCAGTTGGCCACCGTGCCGGCCGCGCCGAAGTCGGCGTCGTCCGGGTGCGCCACGACCACCAGCGCCCGCTCCACCTCGGCGTCGGGCATCGTCTCGGGCGGCACGCCCGACACCGTAACGTCGCCCCGCGCCGGGTGAGCGGACTGCCCGGATCCGACAGGACGCCCCGGCCCCGGCCGGGCGTCCGAGCACGACGGGGGACGGCCATGGAGATGCGCACCGCGGGACGCGCGGGGATCGAGGCCTCGGCCGTCGGTCTCGGGGTCTGGCAGCTCGGCTCCGACTGGGGCGACGTCGACCCCGCCGACGCCGACGCCGTCCTGGACGCCGCGGTCGACGCCGGGGTCCGGTTCATCGACACCGCCGACGTCTACGGCGACGGCCGCAGCGAGACCTTCGTCGGCCAGCTCCTGCGCCGCCGTCCCGACGCGGGCGTCTTCGTCGCGACCAAGATGGGCCGCCGCGCCGACCAGGTCCCCGAAAACTACAGCGCCGCCAACTTCCGGGCGTGGACCGACCGCTCGCGGGCCAACCTGGGCGTGGACACCCTCGACCTCGTCCAGCTGCACTGCCCGCCGACCGAGGTCCTCGAGGACGAGTCGGTCTACGACGACCTCGACGCCCTCGTCGCCGACGGCACGATCGCCCGGTACGGGGTCTCGGTCGAGACCTGCGCCCAGGCGATGACGGCCATCGCCCACCCGAACGTCGCCGCGATCCAGATCATCTTCAACTGCTTCCGGCAGAAGCCGCTGGACGAGGTGCTCCCCGCGGCCGCCGAGGCCGGGGTCGCGATCATCGCCCGGGTGCCGCTGGCCTCGGGTCTGCTGTCCGGGAAGTACGACGCGCACACGACGTTCGCGGCCGGCGACCACCGGACCTACAACCGCCACGGGGAGGCCTTCGACATCGGGGAGACCTTCGCCGGGGTGCCGTTCGAGGTCGGGCTGAAGGCGGTCGCCGACCTCCGCCCGATCATCGGCGACGGCGTCCCGATGGCGGCGTTCGCACTGCGCTGGATCATCGACCAGCCCGGCGTGACGACGGTCATCCCCGGCGCGCGCAACGCCGACCAGGCGCGGGGCAACGCCGCGGCCGCGGACGTGCCGCCGCTCACCGCCGGCCAGCGCGCCGGCGTCCAGGAGGTCTACGACCGCCTGCTCCGCCCGCACGTCGGCGACCGCTGGTAGAGCTCTCGCGTCGGGCCCACGTCGGTCGGCGGAGCCGCCTCGCTCGACCCGCGCCGAGGTGGGGATCCAGCGTGGGGGAGCCGGAGGTGTCGGCGGGCGCACCTAATCTGGACGGTGATGACCGCGAACCCCGACACGCTCGCCGGCCTGCTGGCCCGCGCCGGTGCGAGCACCTCCTCGCGACCGCGGCTGCAGGTCGGCACGAGCACGGTCGGCACCCTCGGCACCGCCCCGGGCGATGCCGGCGGCGCGAGCGGGAGCGCGGCCGCCGCC
>CAXSIB010000456.1:0-2983 GCA_964237095.1 uncultured Actinomycetales bacterium | reverse complement strand
CCGCCTGCGCGCGGGCGGCCCGCTCGGCCCGGGCCACCGTCGCCTCGACCGCCGCCGGGTCGCCGGTGCTCGCGTACGCCGCCCACGCGTCGCCGCCGCGGCGCACGACGGCCCGGACCGTCAGCGCCCACTCGGTGATGTCCTGCGCCTGGTGGATCCGGGCGCGCGCGAAGCGGGTGTACTCCCCCGCGCGGGCGGTCACCCGGACCTCGGTCTCGTCGACCGTGGCGGCCGCGAGCGCGCGGGCGCACAGGTCGCGGACCCGATCCTCGGTGAACAGCCGGTCCGCGGTGGACGACCGACCATCGGTGGACGGACCGGCGGACGGGCCGGCGAGCAGGGGCACGCTCATCCGGCCACCCCGATCGCGACGTCGCGGACGAGGGTCGGGCTGGCCCCGTGCCCGAGGAACCCCCACTGCTTGGGCTCGCCCTTGCCGCAGGGCATGCCGAACGCGCGGAACTCCTCGGGTCCGGCGACGGCCTCCACCGAGCCCCAGAACTGCGGGGTGCGCCCGCCGTAGGAGAACCCGCGCAGCAGCCGGCCGCGCTTGCCGTGGTGCACCTCGTACGCGACCTCGGTGCCGAACTGGAAGTCCAGCCGCTTCTCGTCGATGGACCAGCTGAGGTTGTCCTCCGCCACGATGCCCTCGCCGAGCCGGTCGAGCAGCTCGTCCTGCGATCCCTGCCCGGGCTGGAGGAACACATTCGTCGCGAAGCACACCGGCAGCCACGCCCAGCCGTCGGAGCGGGCCGCGCCGGACGTCTCCCGGCCCAGGCGCGCCGCGGAGTCCTGGCTGGACAGGACGTCGGTGACGATGCCCGCGTCGACCAGCAGCCGGCGCCGGGCCGGGGTGCCCTCGTCGTCCCACGCGAAGGTCCCGCGGGTCCCGGGGGCGGTCGGGTCGGCCACGATCGTCACCGCGGGCGAGCCGTAGCGCAGGTGCCCGATGTCGGGCGGGGTGACGAACGACGTCCCGGCGAAGTTGGCCTCGTCACCGAGGATCCGGTCGGCCTCGAGGGCGTGCCCGCAGGACTCGTGGATCTGCAGGGCCATCTGGGCCGGCCCGATCACGAGGTCGGCCCGGCCCGCGGGGGCGTGCGGCGCGCTCAGCAGGGCGACCGCCTCCCGCCCGACCCGGTCGGCGTTGGCGACGAGGTCGAGGCTGCGGACGTACTCGAAGCCGGCGGCGGCGGTGTTGCCGTGGAAGGAGTTCGGGTGGCTCCGCCGGGCCAGCGCCGTGCCGTCGGCGGCGAGGACCACCAGGACCGCCCCGGACTCCAGCAGGTGCTGGTGCTGGCGGGAGCCGCCGGAGTCCGCGTAGTGGCGGTGCTGGCGCTTGGCGTTGGTCCCGGTCTGGACCGACACCACCCGCGGGTCGACCCGGGCCGCCGCCGCGACGTCGGTGAGGAGGCCGAAGACCACGCCGGCGTCGAGGTCGAACGGGTCCTCGACGAGCGGCACCGACCAGCTGCCGCTGGACGGCTCCCGCGGGGCCAGGGTGACCCGGCCGCCGTCGCGGGTCGCGGGACCGGCGGCGGCCGCCGCGGCGAGTGCCCGCCGCGCCGCCCGCGCCGGGGCGCCGTCGTCGGTCAGCGGCAGCGCGCCGAAGCCCCAGACCCCGTCGCGGAGCACGCGGACCCCGAGGCCGACGCTCTGCTCGGCCCGGTCCTCGGGCGACCCGGAGCGGTCGAGGTAGCGCCGCTGCTCCTCGATCTCCCCGAGGCGGACGTCGACGAAGTCCACCCCGGACGCCGCCGCCGCGTCCAGCGCCGCCTCCATGATCCGGTCGGCAGTGGCGTCGTCGGCGAGGCTCCCCCAGCCGTGGGCGGCGGCGGTCGCGGCTGCGCTCACGCGGGCGCCGTGACCGGCTCGGCGGGGGTCGCGTCGAGCGGGAAGTCGACCCAGGCGCGGCGGCGGTGGGCGGCCTCGAAGGCGTTGATCGTCTCCTGCACCAGCGCGCCCTGGGCGAAGTCGCCCTGGTTGGCCGGCCCGCCGTCGAGGATCTCGGTCGCGAAGTCCTTGACCAGGTTCGAGTAGAAGAGGAAGGGCCAGGGCTCCAGGCTGGTGCCGCCCTCGGGGAAGAACCGCTGCGGGATCTCGCGCTCGACGAACTCCACCGAGTCCTTGGTGGCGGTCCTCAAAGTCTGGCAGATCCCGAACTCCTCGACCAGGCGGACGATCAGCGCACCCTCGGACCCGTAGAGGCGGACCTCGATGCCGGGGTAGTTCCCGACCGTCACGAACGAGGACTGGACCGACGCGAGCTGCCCGCCGGCGAACTCGGCGATGAACATGTCCCCGTCGTCGATGTTCATCCGGGTCATCCGGCCGGTGTCGCGGACCATCCGGCTGGGCACGAAGTTGCGCATCGACCCGACCACCGAGGTCATCGGGTCGGGCAGCCACCAGTGCATGATGTCGATGACCGGCGCGCCGTAGCCCTCGATCGAGGCGACCATGATCTCGTCCCCCGGGTCGTCGGACTGCTGGCGCAGCGGGGTGGCGGGGTCGATCCACTGGCTGTTCTGCTCGTAGGCGTTGAGCATGTACGGCTCGCCGATGAAGCCCTGGTCGATCAGCTCGGCCGCGTACTGCACCGCGGGGGCGAACCGGAAGGTGAACCCCAGCTTGGTCTTGAGGCCCTTCGACCGTGCGAGGTCCGCCGCCCGCTGCACCTGGTGGTAGTCCTTGTGCACCGGCTTCTCGCACAGCACGTGCTTGCCCGCCTCGAGCGCCGCCATGGACACCTCGTAGTGCATGCGGTCACCGGTCACGACGTCGATGACGTCGATGTCCGGGTCGGCCACCAGGTCGCGGTAGTCCGCGGTGAGGTTGGTGATGCCGAACTCGGCGCCGGCCGCCGCCAGGGGGGCCGCCTCGACGTCGGCGAGCCCGACCACCTCGCACCGCGGGTCGCGCTGCCAGCCCGGGATGTGGGACCGGACCGCCCATCGTCCGGTGCCCACGACACCCACCCGCA
>CAXSIB010000455.1:0-2988 GCA_964237095.1 uncultured Actinomycetales bacterium | reverse complement strand
CGGCCGGCCCTCGGCACGGGCGCATCGACCCCGGCCGCGACGCCGACCGCGGCCCCGGCGAAGCGCGGCGGCAAGGGCGACCCGGAGATGGACGAGATCGAGGCGATCCTCAAGCAGCGCGGCATCAGCTGACCACCGGCCCGGTCGGTCACCGCGTCGTCGCTCCGGTCGTCGCGAACGGCGTCGCGGATCGTCCGGCGGGCTTGGTAGGCTCACAGACCTCGCGCCGCTAGCTCAACTGGCAGAGCAGCTGACTCTTAATCAGCGGGTTGGGGGTTCAAGTCCCTCGCGGCGCACCACCACAGCGACACATGCCAGGTCAGAGGCATGATCTCGACCTGGGTCGACCGTCAGGACGGCGCCCGGAGTGGTCCATCTGCCTGTTCGCCCGCCCGTCTCCCCCGCACCTCCCTTCGCACGACCGGTGTCGGCCGGCGTCCCGGTCGGCGGTGACGTCCCGGCGGTCCGCCGGACCTCCGATAGGCCGGACCGCCCGCGCCCCCGAAGGGCCGGGCGCTAGGGTCCCCCGCGCCCGGGGTCGCCCGGACCGGCGCGGCACGACGAAGGAGACCCCGGTGTCAGTGGTCGGATCCGGCCGATGATCTACGACGTCCTGGACGAGCGGTTCCGGGCGTGCGCGCGGGGGGACCGACAGCTGGAGACCCTCCACCGGGGCTGTCGCTGGGCCGAGGGTCCGGTCTGGGTCCCGGCCGGGCGGTACCTGCTCTGGAGCGACATCCCCAACGACCGGCTGATGCGGTGGGACGAGACCACCGGCGTCACGGGGGTGTTCCGGTCACCGGCCGGCTTCCCCAACGGCAACACCCTCGACACCCAGGGGCGGCTGGTCACCTGCGAGCAGGGGAACCGTCGCGTCACCCGCACCGAGCACGACGGGTCCGTCACCGTCGTCGCCGACCGCTTCGAGGGGCGGCGGCTCAACAGCCCCAACGACGCGGCCGTCCGGTCCGACGGGACCCTCTTCTTCTCCGACCCCGACTACGGGATCGTGGACGACTACGAGGGCCACCGCGGCGAGAGCGAGATCGGCGCCTGCGACGTCTACCGGGTCGACGGCGTCACCGGGGTGGTGACCCGCGCCGCCGAGGGGTTCACGTCCCCCAACGGCCTCGTGTTCTCCCCCGACGAGTCCCAGCTGTACGTCTCCGACAGCGGGGCCAACCTCATCCGCCGGTTCGCCGTGGACGACGCGGGGGTCCTCAGCGGCGACCACCTGTTCGCGGAGTGCTCGGCGGGCAACTTCGACAACATCCGGTTCGACACCGGCGGCCGGCTGTGGGTGGGCGCGATGGACGACGGGGTGCACTGCTACGACGGCGACGGCACCCTCCTCGGGAAGATCCGCGTCCCGGAACCCGTGGCCAACATCACCTTCGGCGGACCGCGAGGCAACTGCCTGTTCATCGCGGCCACCACCAGCGTGTACGCCCTGCTGATGTCGGTCACCGGCGCGGTCCGGCCGCCCGCGACGACCGCGACGACCGCGGTGACCGGTCCCGTCGTGACGGGCGGCAGCCGATGAGCCCCGGGGCGGGGAAGGTGGCGGTCGTCACCGGGGCGGGCAGCGGCATCGGCCGGGAGGCCGCGGTGACCCTCGCCCGGGCCGGGTGGACCGTGGTCCTGGCCGGGCGGCGTCGTGACGCCCTGGAGGCGGTGGCCGCCGAGGGTGCCGACCTGGCTGGTGTCCTCGACCCGCACCCGGCCGACGTCACCGACGAGGACGCCGTGCGGGACCTCTTCGCGGCCACCGTCGCCCGGCACGGCCGGGTGGACCTCCTGTTCAACAACGCCGGCACCGGATCCCCGGCTCGGCCGCTGGACGAGGTCCCCCTGTCGGAGTGGGACGCGGTCGTCGCGGTCAACCTGACCGCGGTGTTCCTCTGCACCCGGGAGGCGTTCGGGGTGATGCGCCGCCAGACCCCCCGCGGCGGGCGGATCATCAACAACGGCTCGCTGTCGGCGTACGTCCCCCGCCCCCGCTCGCTGCCGTACACGGCGACCAAGCACGCCGTGACCGGGCTGACCCGGTCGACGGCCCTCGAGGGGCGCCCCTTCGACATCGCCTGCGGGCAGATCGACATCGGCAACGCCGCCACCGACATGACCGCCGCCATGGACACCGGGGCGTTGCAGGCCGACGGGACCGTGCGGGCCGAACCCCGGATGGACGTCGCCCGCGTCGGCGAGGCGGTCCTCTACATGGCCGGGCTCCCCCTCGGGGCCAACGTCGCCACCATGACGGTCATGGCCACCGCGATGCCCTTCGTCGGCCGCGGCTGAGCCCCGCCCACCTCTCCCGCTCTTCCGCTCTTCCGCGAAGTGTCCGGCCGGGACCCGTCGCCGAGCACCGACCCCGCCGCGTCAACCGGCTGCAGGCCGGGCTGCTGGGTCCGACACACCTTGGCCTGCAGGGGTCCGCGTCACCGTCGACGGCGGCCGATCTCAGTGCGCGCCCGGGCGGCCGCTCTCCTGGACTAGCCAGCTGATGCGCTGTCGACTGGGATGGCCCATCGGCGTCTCGACACCGACAACCACTTCTCGTCACGGGTGACCCGAGGGTGTCCGGCGTGGTCTCGTTCGGCGGCGAGGGCGGACAGGTCGATGGCCGACCAGCCGGCGTTGCGACCGTCGGCCAGGTAGCCGTAGGCATGGCAGGTGTCGGCATCGAAGGCGACGATCCACCACTCGCGTTCGACTCCGAGGGAGTCGATCCCGCCACGGTAGTGCGAGCCGATCAGCCAGCAGTCGGTGCCGTGTCGGACCGGGGCCCAGGGCTGACCAGGTCCGGTCGTCCGCGGGAGCTGCGCGGTCGCCGGGGGGTAGAAGCCGTCGTCTCGTGTCGGCAGCCGGCCCGAGGACTGCTGGCGGGCGGGATCGTCCGTCCGTTCACCCGCGGTCGACGTCATGGTCGTTCAGGCTCCGACGAGGTGGTCGAGGTCTTCCAGCGTGGCGCGGGAGCCCCGGGTG
>CAXSIB010000454.1:0-2994 GCA_964237095.1 uncultured Actinomycetales bacterium | reverse complement strand
CTTCCTGGCCGCCACCGGGGTGGTCGCCGGCATCGCCGCGGTCAGCGCCGGGATCGGGTCGGTGCTCATCGGCAAGCGCTACGACAAGGCCGCCGCCCGTGCGGAGATCGTGCTGCCCGACCCCGCGTCGCCGGCCGCGCCGCAGCCGTCCGGCGCGCACGTGACCCGGCTGCCCGACACCCCGCCGGTGCCGACCGCCACCTCGAGCGCGCTGCCCACCGCGAGCCCGACCGCCCCGGCCGCCACCGCCCCGACCGCCACCGCCGCTCCCACGTCGAGCGCCACCGCCGCCCCGACCGCCACCGCGAGCGCGTCCGTCCCGGCCGCGACGGCGTCGAGCCAGGCGGCGGGCACCCAGGTCAGCGTCACCGGCGTGTCCCCGTTCTTCACCTCCGACGACGACTTCTACCGGATCGACACCTCGATCCTGGTGCCCGAGCTCGAGGCCTCGACGTGGGCGCTGCGCATCCACGGGATGGTCCGCCGGGAGGTGCACCTGACGTTCGCGGAGCTGCTCAAGCTGCCGCTGATCGAGCGCGACATCACCCTCAGCTGCGTCTCGAACGAGGTCGGCGGCGGGCTGATCAGCAACGCCCGCTGGCTCGGCGCGCTGCTCGCCCCGATCCTGGAGCAGGCCGGGGTGCTGCCCGGCGCCGAGCAGCTGGTCAGCACCGACGTCCACGGCATGACGATCGGCACCCCGGTGAAGGCGGTCATGGACGGCCGCGACGCGATGCTCGCCGTCGGGATGAACGGCTCGACGCTGCCGTTCGAGCACGGGTTCCCCGTCCGGATGGTCGTCCCCGGCCTCTACGGCTACGTGTCGGCGTGCAAGTGGATCGTCGACATCGAGGTGACGACCTGGAACGCCTACGACGCCTACTGGGTGCAGCGCGGCTGGACCCAGCAGGGCCCGATCAAGACCGAGTCGCGCATCGACGTCCCGCGGTCCTCGGTGCGGGCCGGCCTGGTGCCCGTCGCGGGGGTCGCCTGGGCGCCGCACACCGGGATCTCCAAGGTCGAGGTCCGGGTCGACGGCGGGGCCTGGAACGAGGCCACCCTGGCCCCGGTCGCGACCGACGACACCTGGCGGGAGTGGGTCTACCCGTGGCTCGCCGACGCGGGCAGCCACCAGCTGCAGGTCCGGGCGACGAACGCCGACGGGGTGCTGCAGACCCCGGTCGAGGCCGAGCCCTTCCCGAGCGGCGCGACCGGCTGGCACACCGTGACGGTCAAGGCGTCCTGACCGGCCGACCGACCGCCGTCCTGACCGGCCGGTCCCCCGAGCCGGTCCGCGGACCGTCCGGGTCCGTCAGGCCGCCGGGCCGAGGGCGCTGAGCACAGCTGCGACCCGCCGCTCGCGGGTGGCGGGGGTCTTCGCCCCCTCGACCGCCAGGACGTGACGCCGCTGCCCACCGGGGGACAGGGCGTCGAAGGCCCGGCGGGCAGCGGGCTCGGTGTCGAGGGCGGTGGCGAGATCGGGCGGCACGTCCACCACGCGCGGCTCGGTGTCGGGCTCGAGGTCGACGTCCACCTCGTCGCCGGCGGCGACGCCCGCGAGGACGCGGTGCTCGGCGCTGATCGGCAGCATGAACACCCCGCCCATGACCGCGACCGTGCTCCGGTAGGTGTGCCCGCCGATCGTCACGTGCACGGCCGGCCGCTTCGTCGGCCCGAGGGCCGCGACCACCTCGGCCGGGACCTCGACGCCGGTCGCCGTCTTCCCGCCCAGCAGGACCGTCGTCCGGAACCTCATCGGCCGATGATGCCCGCCCGCCGTCGTCGACGGAAGACCCGAGCGCGTCCGGGGAGCCCCGGCGGGGTCAGCGGGCGGCGGACTCCTGGCGGATCCCGGTGCGCTGGGTGCGGGCGGTGCCGAGGAAGCTGACCACCCAGTGGAACAGCGTCGCCACCCGGTTCTTGAACCCCACCAGGTAGAGGATGTGGATGACGAGCCACATCACCCAGGCGACGAAGCCGGACACCCGGATGTGCTTCCCGACGCTGGCGACCGCGGAGAACCGCGAGATCGTCGCCATGTTGCCCTTGTCGAAGTAGTGGAACGGCTGCCCCGCGGGCTTGCCGGCCAGCGTCCGCATGATCATCTTCGCCGCGTGCTTCCCGCTCTGGATCGCGACCTGAGCGACCCCCGGCAGCCCGAGCGCCATCGTGTCGCCGACGACGAACACCTCGGGATGCCCCGGCAGCGTGCAGTCGGGCAGCACGTGCAGGCGGCCGGCGCGGTCGAGGGCGGCCCCGGTCTGCTCGGCGAGGGTCTTCATGAGCGGCGAGGCGGAGACCCCGGCGGCCCACATGATCGAGCGCGTCTCGATCCGGTGGGTGCCGGCCGCGTCCTTCAGCGACACGCCGTGGTCGTCGACGTCGACCACCATCGTGTCCAGCTTGACGTCGACGCTGAGGCGCTCCAGCTTCTTCAGGGCCTTGTCCGAGAGCCGGTCTCCGAAGTTGCCGAGCACGGCGGACCCGGCGTCCACCAGGATGATCTGCGCGGTCGCGGGGTCGATCCGGCGGAAGTTGCCCTTGAGGGTGCGCCGGGACAGCTCGGAGATCTGGCCGGCCATCTCGACGCCCGTGGCCCCGGCGCCGACGACCACGAACGTCAGCCAGGCCTGGCGTCGCTGGCGGTCGGGCTCCAGCTCGGCCTGCTCGAACGCGCCGTAGATCCGCGCCCGCAGGTCCAGGGCGTCCTCGACGCTCTTCAGGCCCGGGGCGTCCGGCTTGAAGCGGTCGTTGCCGAAGTAGGAGTTCTCGGCCCCCGCGGCCACGATCAGGTGGTCATAGCGGGTGACCGTCTCCAGCTCCAGCGAGGTCGACGTCACGGTCCGCGCGGCGAGGTCGATGGCGGTCACGTCGCCGAGCAGCACCTCGACGTTCTCGTGGTGGCGCAGGATGTCCCGCGTCGGCGGCGCGATCTCACCCTCGGAGAGGATCCCGGTCGCCAGCTGGTAGAGCAGCGGCTGGAACAGGTGGTAC
>CAXSIB010000453.1:0-2999 GCA_964237095.1 uncultured Actinomycetales bacterium | reverse complement strand
GGTTCGTCGAACTCCGACTCGGCGTAGACGGCGTGGGTCATGGCGTGCAGGGCGTAGGCGACGCCGTGCCCGTCGGCGCTGGCCGTCCACCGCAACCCCACCCCGGTAGTGTAGGACACAAGCGACGCTACCTGCCGTGGGTCGCTCACCGAATACCGGGCTTCGGGGGTCAAGAGTCGGGCCGGCACCCGGGTGGCCGCGATGAGCGCGGCCGGAACCGCTGAGCCGATGCGGTCCGGGTCGGGCCGTGAGACCGCCGGGCGACCCAAGCCGGTGACCGGTGGTCGCTTCTGGTCAGTCCGAGCGATTCGTCACTGACCCGGCGAGCTCGTCGGGAGAGCGGTCACCGCCGCGGGTGTCCCGAAGCGGCTGAGGGTCGTGGTGGTCGTGGTCGTCGCCAACGTGGCCGGGTCCTCGACGCCGCCGTCCCCGGGGGACGGGCTCCCCGCCGGGGAGGAGGCCTGGTCGGTGTAGGTGAACCGCCGGATCCGGCCGCCGCCGTCGATCCACACCTGCACGAACAGGTGACCGGTGCCGGTGACCGCCTCCAGGTGGGCCAGCGCCAGCCGGGACGCACCCGCCGGCGCGGCCGCCGCCGCGGCCGCCAGCTCCGCGGTGGCCGTGTACCGGGTCACCTCGACCCCGTCCAGGGTCACCGTCCCCGCGGGGACCGCGGCGGTCACCGACCTCGACATGTCCCGCAGCAGGGCCACCGGGTTCGGCGGCGGTGCGTCGGATCGGTAGGCGGCCGGGTCGCCGAGATCGGTGCGGGTCCAGCTCCCGTCCCCGCCGGCCGCCGGCGGGGTGGCCGCATAGAGGGCGCCGGCGACGAACCGCCAGTGCACCCGAACATCCGGGGTCGCGCGGAGTTGGAGATCGACCGCCGCCGTGGGCAGGACCGCGTGACCGGCACCGGTGACGGTGAGGACCTCCGCCGGCCTGCCCACCACGACCAGCTCGGTGCTGGTCCGGGTCGTGACGGTCGCGGTCCGGGCGGCCGCGGTGGCCGCCCACACCCGGCACAGCAGATCGGTCACCTCTGCCGGGGACGCCCCGGCGGGTGGCTGCCCGCCCGCGGCGAACCCCGCCGTCGACGGAGACGTATTGCCCGCCGGGGCAGGAGACCCGGTGCACCCGCCCGCACTCAGAACCCCAGCCAGGACCGCCGCCACAGCGGCGGCACCGACGCTCGGGACCCGGGGACTCGTCACCCGGTCAGCATCGGCGCTCGACCCGTCCGACCTCAACAACCCCTCAACCCAAGGCGGTCCCGGTTCGAGCCATCGTCCCGGCGACACGACCCGGGTGACCCGGTGGTCGCCCTCTGGAACCCACGGCCTCGGTGGGGTCTCCGTGGGAGTGTGACGTCCATCGAGGCTGCCGTGACATCCCCGGGTCCCCCGGCACCCGGGGCGGGCGCGCCGTCGGTGTTCGAGGATATCTACGCCGCGTACTGGGCGCCATTGGTCCGACTCGGGCAAGTCGTGACCGGATCCCGGGCGATCGGGGAGGAACTCGCCCAGGAGGCGTTCCTCGGGCTGCTCCGCCAGGACGGGCAGGTCGAACACCCTCGGGCGTACCTGCGGCGCAGCGTCGTCAATGCCGCCGTCCGGTCCCGGCAGCGGAGCCGGCGGGAACTGGACCACCTCGTGGCGCACCCGCCCGCTGCGGCGCAGCTGCCGCCGGAGGTCGACGAGACCTGGCGGCACCTCGCGCGGCTCCCACCGCGCCAGCGCGCGGTCCTGGCGCTGCGCTACTACGAGGACCTCTCCGAGGCCGACATCGCCACCGTCCTGGGCTGCCGCCCGGGCACCGTCAAGTCCCTGGCCGCCCGCGGCCTGGAACGTCTCCGGAAGGACCTGGTGTGAGCACCGACCTCGAGACCCGGCTGCGGTCCCACTACCGGGTGATCGCCGACACCGCGGTCATCCCCCCGGTCCCGACCCTGCGGTCCGTCAACGAAGCCGCCGGACCGGTCGGGAACGAACAACCGTCCATGGTGGCAGGGCGGCCGAAGCGGTCCCGCCGGCGGCGCCGCCTGATGTGGGGCCTGCTCAGCGCTCCCGCGGTCGGCGCGCTCGCCGTCCTGACCGCGACGCTGGTGTTCGTCCAGGTCACCGGACCGTCGACCCCGGCGCAGGCGGCCGCGGTCGCGCAGCTGCAGGCCGCCGCCCGGGTCGCCGCCACCCGGCCCGCGCTCAGCGCCCGCTCGGGGCAGTACATCCACCTCACCCTCGACACCATCTCGACCCCGGGGATCAACGACCTCGGGCCGCTCGTCCTGCGCGCCCGCACGGAGGTGTGGATTCCGGCCGGGCACGGCGGCGACGTGCAGGCCCTCGAACAGGACACCCTCTACCCGGTCACCTACCTGCACCCCGGTGACGCCGCCAAGTTCCGCCGCGACCCCCTCGCGACCTTCCCCGTGGGTCGCCAACCGCTGCACTGGACGAACTGGAATGCGGGCGGCAACGAGTTCAACAACCCCTCCCAGGCCTTCCTGGCCCACCTGCCCACCCAGGCGCTCATCCTCGGGCCGATGATCGCCGCCGCGGAGCTCGGGCACGGTCAGGGCCTGCGCTCGGAGATGCTCGTCACCGTCGCCGACATGCTCCGCTACAGCGTCGCGCCCCCGAAGCTGCGGGCCGCACTGTTCGAGGTCGTCTCCCACATCCCCGGCGTCACGCTCGTCCCCGGCACCGTCGTCCTCGACGGCCGACGGGGGATCGCGGTCGCCCTCGACCACAACGGCACCCGCCAGGAGGTCGTGTTCGACCCCGCCACCGCCGATCTGATCGGCACCAGCGAGGTCAACCTCGTCCCCGACGCGGACTACCCCGCCGGCGCCGTGATCGAGAGCGAGGCCCGCACCACCGAGATCGTCGACCAGCTCCCACCCCACTGAGCTTCGGACAGACACCCGAGCGGCCACGATCCGGCCCCCCCCAAGCCACCGGCGCGGCGCACCGTCCTACCCACCACAGCCGGCGCCCCCCGCG
>CAXSIB010000452.1:0-3001 GCA_964237095.1 uncultured Actinomycetales bacterium | reverse complement strand
ACCCCGCTGACCCCGCCGACCACCGCGCCCACGGTGCCCGGAGCGACGGCGGCCCCGGACGACGTCGTCGTCACGCCCGGGGTCCCGGCAGTGCCACCCGGCCGGTCCCGGCGGCGGCTGCCCGCGGAGTGGCCGCTCGGGCTGGTGACCGCCACCCTCGCGGCCGCGGTGCTCCTGGTCGCCACCCACCACTTCCGCCGCGGCACGGCGCTGCTCGCGTTCGCGGTGCTGCTCGCGGCCGGGCTGCGCCTCGTCCTGCCCGACCGCCGGTCCGGGCTGCTGCGGGTGCGGACGAAGACCGTCGATGTGCTCACCCTCCTCGTCCTCGCCGCCGCGACGGGCTTCCTGGCCGTCACCGTCCCGCTGCAGCACTGAGGTCCGGGCCGCCCGGTCCGGCTCGCGCGGTCCGGGTGTCGGCCGGGGATCGGTGGCCGAGAACCGAGAACCGGGGGCTCAGCTCGAGGTCGTGGCCGCCCGGCGCTCGACCTTCTCCCGGGTGCCGTCGGGCAGGTCGGCGCCGGCGGCGAGGAGGCGGGGGAGCAGGTCGGGCTCCGCGGTCCGCGCCCGGAAGACGAGCCCGATGCTGACGTCGTGGTCGGGCCGGTGCTCGACGACCACCTCGTCCCCGGCGCGGACCCGGCCCGGGACGATGACCCGCAGGTAGGCCCCGGGCACGGCGCGCTCGGTGAACGTGCGCACCCAGCCGGCGCGGTCGAGCCAGGCCGCGAACGTCGAGCACGGGATCCGCGGGTCGGTGACCTGCAGGACGACCTCGCCGACCCGCCACCGCTCCCCGACGAGGGCGCCGGTGACGTCGACGCCGCGGGTGGTCAGGTTCTCCCCGAAGACCCCGCACGACAAGGGCCCGAGGTCGGCCTCCCAGGCGTCGAGGTCCTCCCGGGCGTAGGCGTAGACGGCCGCGTCGGGGCCGCCGTGCACGCGGACGTCGCAGATCGCGTCGCCGGCCATCCCGCTCGCCCCCGGCCCGGGCACCCCGACCTCGACCGGGCCCGCGACCGGCCGCTTGTCGATCCCGGTCGTCCCCGCCTTCGCCGAGATCGCCCGGACCGTGCCCACGTTGACCGACTCCACGACCGCCACCCGGGCACGCTAGCGGCCCGGGCCGCCCCGCCGGGAGAGATCCCGCCCCGAGGTGACCGGGCCGCGGCGCCGCCCACCCGGCTCAGGCGACGTGCACGACCGGGCGGCGCAGGGGGTCAGGCTCGGCCTCGCGGAGCACCTCACGGGTGATCGGCGCGACCTCGCCGTGGCCGAAGAAGAAGAACGTGGCGACGTGCTTGAGGGGGTTGCCCTCGGTCCACTCGAAGTACACGTGCGGGGTCACGCCGAACTGGTCGCGGATCTCCAGCAGCAGCGCGGCGATCGCGTTGGCCACGGTCGAGGACTCCACCCGCAGCACCCGGAACCCGAAGATCACCTTGCCGTGCACGTCGAGCTCGGACTCGAAGTCCGACGCGTCCCGGACGGTCACCTCGAGGAAGAGGACCGGGTCGTCGTCGGGGATGTGGTTGCGGCGGCGGACGTCGCGCTCCTTGTCCAGGTACTCCCGGGCGTCGCGCGGGCCCGGCTCGTTGGCGATGATCCGCACGAGGCCCTCGGTGTCGGCGGCGGCGAGGAAGCGGCGCGCGGTGTCGTCGAGGCGGATGTCGGTGACCCGCAGCTCGGTCGCGCGGGTGACCCGGGCGACGAAGGAGATGACCACGATCCCCGCGATGAACAGCCCGGCGATCTTCACCCCCTCGGGGCGCTCGAAGACGTTGGTGACGAGGGTGTAGCCGAACACCAGGGTGATCGCCGCGAACGCGACGACCCCCTTCCGCGAGCGCCGCTTCACCGCGGCGAGGGTCACCGCGAACGACGCCGAGAAGATGAGCACGAGCACGCCGGTCGCGTAGGCGCCGCCCTGGGCGTTGACGTCGGCCTTGAAGTACCAGGTGACGAAGAACGCGATCGCCGTGAACACCAGCACCAGCGGCCGGGTCGCCCGCGCCCACTCCGGCGCCATCCCGTACCGGGGCAGGTACCGCGGCACGATGTTGAGCAGCCCGGCCAGGGCCGAGGCGCCCGCGAACCAGAGGATCGTGATCGTCGAGGCGTCGTAGACCGTACCGAACGCCCCGCCCAGGTACTCGTGGGCGAGGAAGGCCAGCGCCCGGCCGTTCGCCTCGCCGCCGGGCCGGAAGTCCGCCGCGGGGATGAGGACCGTGGTGATGAAGCTGGTCGTGACCAGGTAGAAGCTCATGATGATCGCGGCCGTGGTCAGCAGCTTCCGGCCGCCGCGGATCCGCCCGGTCGGGCCCGTCGGGCTGTCGGGGTCGTCGGTGGGGTACCCGCGGATCTGGGGGAGGACGGCGACCCCGGTCTCGAAGCCGGACAGGCCGAGAGCGAGCCGCGGGAACACGATGAGCGCGACCGCGGCGATCCCGAGCGGGTCCGGGTGGGCGGCGACGAGCATCGTGTGCCAGTGCACGACCAGCTGGGGCTGGTGGACGAGCTGGTAGGTGCAGACCGCGACGACGACGAGGTTGAGCAGGAGGTAGGTCCCGACGAGGCCGACGGCGATGTTGATGGCCTCGGCGAACCCGCGCAGGAACACGATCCCCAGCAGGGCCACGAGGACGAGGGTGACGAGGACCGCGTGCCCGTGCAGCGCGCTCGGCACGTACGGGTTCTCCAGCAGGTGGGCGCTCGCGTCCGCCGCCGAGAGGGTGATCGTGATCAGGAAGTCGGTCGCGGCGAAGCCCAGCAGCGCGAGGACGAAGATCTTGCCCGCCCAGAAGCTGAGCAGGTGCTCGAGCATCGCGATCGAGCCCTCACCGCGCCAGGACAGCCCCGCGACCCGCCGGTAGATCGGCAGGGCGCCGAACAGGGTCAGCAGGACCAGGACGAGGGTCGCGAACGGGGACACGACCCCGGCCGCCAGCGCCGCGATCCCCGGCTGGTAGCCGAGGGTCGAGAAGTAGTCGACGCCGGTCAGGTA
>CAXSIB010000451.1:0-3006 GCA_964237095.1 uncultured Actinomycetales bacterium | reverse complement strand
TCGCCACCGCGCTGGACGTCCTGAAGTTCGACGTGCACGCGGCGTCGGAGCCGATCTACAAGGTGCTGGCCAGCGCGATCGCCAACGCCGAGCACAACAAGCAGCTCGATGCGGCGGACCTCTACGTGGCGCAGGCCTACGTGGACGAGGGACCGACGCTCAAGCGCTTCCGGCCTCGCGCTCAGGGCCGGGCGTACCGCATCCGCAAGCGCACCAGCCACATCACGATCGTCGTGCAGTCCGTCCTCGGGGACGACGCACTGGCGACCACGTCGAAGGGACGTGCTTCCTAGTGGGGCAGAAGGTCAACCCGCACGGGTTCCGGCTCGGGATCACCACCGACTGGACGTCCCGCTGGTACGCGGACAAGAGCTACGCGGACTACGTCAAGGAAGACGTGTCTATCCGCAAGATGATGTCCAAGGGCATGGAGCGGGCAGGCATCTCCAAGGTGGAGATCGAGCGCACCCGCGACCGGGTCCGGGTCGACATCCACACCGCGCGCCCGGGCATTGTCATCGGCCGGCGCGGCGCCGAGGCCGACCGCATCCGGGGCGACCTGGAGAAGCTCACCGGCAAGCAGGTGCAGCTCAACATCCTCGAGGTCAAGAACCCGGAGTCCGACGCGCAGCTGGTCGCGCAGGGGGTTGCCGAGCAGCTCTCCAGCCGGGTGAGCTTCCGCCGCGCCATGCGCAAGTCGATGCAGTCGGCGATGAAGAACCCCGGCGTCAAGGGCATCCGGGTGCAGTGCTCCGGCCGCCTCGGTGGCGCGGAGATGAGCCGCTCGGAGTTCTACCGCGAGGGTCGGGTGCCCCTGCACACCCTGCGCGCCAACATCGACTACGGCATCTACGAGGCCCGTACGACCTTTGGTCGCATCGGCGTGAAGGTCTGGATCTACAAGGGCGACGTCGTACAGTCCCGCGCCGAGCGGGAGGCCCAGGAGGCAGCCCAGCGGCAGCAGCGCCGGGACCGGCCGGCCCGCCGCGGACCGCGCTCCGGCTCCACCGGCACCACCGCCGGCGGCACCGAGGCCGGGCGCGCCGGCACCGCCGACGACACCGAGCTCGATCTCGGCAACGGCCCGGATCTGAGCCAGGTCGATACGACAACCGGCGGCGAGGTGGTCCTGCCCACGGCGGACCGCGCGCTCAGCGACGCCCCCGCCGAGCGCACGCCCGACGTGGCCGACACCCCGGCCGTACCGATCGGTGAGGTCAGCAGCGAGAGCAGCGGCGCCACGGGCTACGACCCGAGCCGGGCGGGCGCGGATCGCACCCAGCCGGCCGCGGTGGAGTCCGACCAGGGCTTCACCGGTGCGCCGGGTTCCGATGAGAAGACGTCGCAGCAGGTCGACACGGCCGACCGCAGCGCAGCAACGCCTGACACCTCCGACGAAGGGGCCTGACCATGTTGATCCCCCGCAGGGTCAAGCACCGCAAGCAGCACCACCCGGACCGCGGCGGCGCGGCCAAGGGCGGTACGGCCCTCTCCTTTGGTGAGTACGGCATCCAGGCGCTCGAGTCGGCGTACGTCACCAACCGGCAGATCGAGTCCGCGCGTATTGCCATGACACGCCACATCCGGCGCGGCGGGAAGGTCTGGATCAACATCTACCCGGACCGCCCACTGACGAAGAAGCCGGCCGAGACCCGGATGGGCTCCGGTAAGGGCTCGCCGGAGTGGTGGGTCGCCAACGTCAAGCCTGGCCGCATCCTGTTCGAGCTCTCCGGCCCGGACACGCCGCTCGCCAAGGAGGCCATGCGCCGCGCGATGCACAAGCTGCCCATGAAGTGCCGCTTCGTCACCCGGGAGGTGAGCGACTGATGGCCGACCACCGCGCGCAGGAGCTGCGCGAGACCGGCGACGAGGAGCTCGTGGTCGCCCTCCGCGAGGCCAAGGAGGAGCTGTTCAACCTCCGCTTTCAGGTGGCCACCGGCCAGCTGGACAACAACCGCCGCCTCCAGGTGGTGCGGCGCGACATCGCCCGCATCTACACCGTGATGCGCGAGCGCGAGCTCGGCATCGACCGCACGGAGGCCACCGCATGACCGAGACCAGCACCGAGACCAGTCCCGTGAGCGAGACCGGCACCGAGACCGGCCCCGTGAGCGAGACCGGCACCGAGACCAGCCCCGTGACCGAGACGAGCCCCGTGACCGAGGTGGCCGGCAGCGCGGCCGGCACTGATGCCGGCAGTGAGCCCGGCGTCGACCGTCACTTCCGCAAGACCCGCGAGGGGCTCGTCGTCAGCGACAAGATGAACAAGACCGTTGTCGTTGCCGTCGAGGACCGCGTCCAGCACCCGCTCTACAAGAAGACGCTCCGCCGTACGAACAAGCTCAAGGCCCACGACGAGCAGAACGCGTGCGGGATCGGTGACCGGGTCCTGCTCATGGAGACGCGCCCGCTGTCCGCTTCGAAGCGCTGGCGCGTCGTGGAGGTCCTGGAGAAGGCGAAGTAGTTCGCCGAAGAGGGACAGCTCCGTCGCAGGCGGGGCAGCAGTGACAGCAGTGACAGCAGTGACAGCAGTGACAGCAGTGACAGCAGTACCGCGTGCGGTACCTAGGTGGGTCCACGTCCCGCGCGGCGGGATACGGGATCCGAATGGAGAGAGCAGTGATTCAGCAGGAGTCGCGACTGCGCGTCGCCGACAACACGGGTGCCAAGGAGATCCTCTGCATCCGCGTGCTCGGCGGCTCCGGGCGGCGCTACGCCGGCATCGGCGACATCATCGTGGGCACCGTCAAGGACGCCCTGCCCGGTGCCGGCGTCAAGAAGGGTGACGTCGTGAAAGCCGTCATCGTGCGCACCGTCAAGGAGCGCCGGCGGCCGGACGGTTCCTACATCCGGTTCGACGAGAACGCCGCTGTCCTCATCAAGGACGGTGGAGACCCGCGCGGAACCCGCATCTTCGGCCCGGTCGGCCGCGAGCTGCGCGACAAGCGCTTCATGAAGATCATTTCGCTTGCACCGGAGGTGCTCTAGCCATGGCAGGCCTCTTCG
>CAXSIB010000450.1:0-3017 GCA_964237095.1 uncultured Actinomycetales bacterium | reverse complement strand
AGCGCGGCCCCCGCCGACGCCGTGGCGGAGACGAGGTCGCCCACCTCGGGGCCGATCACCACCGGCCCCGCGCCGAACTGGCCGCTGACGCCGGCGACGGCCGCGGCGAGGTCGCGGGTCGAGCCGAGGACGACCACCAGCCGGTCGCTCTGGACCCCGGTCAGGACGTCGGCGGCCGCGGCGTGGGCGGCCCGGCGGACCGCCTCGACGACGGCCTCGCTGTCCCCGTCCGGGGGGTGCCCGGCGATGGCGACGACCCGGTCGACCTGCGCCCAGCCGAGGGCCGCGGACCGGCTGCGGACGGCGTCGGAGTTCTCCCCGCGCAGCAGGGCGTCCACCAGCAGGGCCTCGAGGCGGGCGTCCCAGGCGCCGCGCTGCTCGGCGGCCTCGGCGTAGAGCTGGGCGGCGGAGAACGCCACCTCGCGGGAGTAGCGGAGCACCGCCTCGCGCACGAGCGGGACCTCGGACTCGTCGACGATCGTGTCGACCGCGGCCTCGACGACCTCGACGATGCGGCGGACCACCTCGACGGTCTGCGCGAGGGTCACCGACCGCACGAGCTCGCGCGGCGCGGTCGCGAAGACGTCGGCGACGGCGCGGTCGCGGGAGTCCGGCGGGGACCGGAACCAGGCGACGAACGCGGCGATCCCGGCCTGCGCGACCAGCCCGAGCCAGGACCGCTCCTGGGCCCCCATCGCCTGGTACCACGGCAGGTCGGCCTCGATGCCCGCCATCGCCCGGCTCGCCAGGGGCGAGATCGACCGCTCGAGCTTGCGCACGGTCGACGGCCGCGGGCGCGGCACAGGGGCGGTCACCCGCCCACGGTAGTGAGCGGTGGTCGCGACGGCCCCGAGTCAGGTGATGCGAGGTCCGGTGGTACCGGGCGCAGGGCGATGCGGCTTTCGTGTCGGCCAACCGCGGCCGCTCAGCGGGCTCCGAATGGGCTACCGCCCGTTGACTCCCGAGCCACCGCCACCGTCCCGGTGGGGGTCTGTGAGTACCAGACAGACGACGCACAGCACCAGCAAGCCGGTCAGCCCGGCGAGGAGATCGCGTCCGGACGCCGAGGCCGCGAGGAAGAGGACACCGAAGACACCGCCGATCCACTCCCGTGCCCGTCGGTGCGGAATGATCCTCGGGCTGTTCCTGATCCTGGGCACGACCCGGATCGCGACCATTGCGGCCAAGCACAACACTCCGAGGAGTATCTCGCCGCCGACGACCATCAACCGCTCCATTCTGTCGAGTTGAACCGGGACGCCGTCTTCGGCGGGTCTAGAAGGGATTACAGAAAATCGCGCTGCCGACGTGGTAGGAGTATGTCCATCCGCTCGTCTTCTGGCACAGCCCGAGGGATCCGGCGAAGATCGTCAGGCCGGCGGCGATCGCGACCGCCAGCACACCGCCCCCGAGCAGAGCCGCCACGGCCGCGACGCCATCGGCCACCCAGAAGCCGTTCTCGAGCTTGTTGGTCATCCACGCGTCGGTACCGACCTGGTAGCCGTACCAGTGGCTGGCGATGAAGGAGTGCCTGAACCGGTGGAGCCACAGGGGGCTGACCCGCCGGTCGGCCGAGGCCGTGGCCGCACTGGTGGTCGCGTACCCCCCTGATCCCATGACCTGGCGCCCACCGGCGATCGCGGCCGCGGTCAGGGTGAACTCCGACCGGAGACCGGCCAGAGCCGACGGCTCGACCGACCCGAGCTCCGTGGCCGAGGCCGTGATGGTGAACCCCGCGGCCGAGTAGAAGATGTGGCCGTTCAGCGGCGCCAGCGGGCTCGAGGACGGGACGTCCTCGGTGGCCGGCTCGACCGTGCGGACGGCGGCGGGGCGACCGACATCCGGACGCCCGCCGCCGCGGACCGGTGCACCCCCCACCGCGCCGGCCGCGAACGACTGGCTCGGTACGGCAAGAGCACAAAACGCGACGACGAACCCCGTGGCGAGCCTTCGAGCGCTCATTTCTCCTCCTCAGTCGACCCGAGGAAAAGACGGTTCCAAGGGATTCCTCGGAACGTAACAGGGCTACGTCGGGCCACCGAAGAGGCAGGTACCGGACTGGGGACAACCCCATTCACGGGTACACCCTGGGGACAACTTCGACTCAGCTGTCCCCGCCGGCCTCGGCGGCCGTGGTCGCGTTGACGTCGTGCAGGGCGTAGACCTCGCGGGCGCGGCGGACGGTCTCGCCCTTGACCTCGCCGCGGCGGGCCAGCTCGGCCAGGGCCGCGACGACGATCGACTGGGCGTCGACCCGGAAGTGGCGGCGCAGCGCGGCCCGGGTGTCCGACCGGCCCCAGCCGTCGGTGCCGAGCGACGTCCAGTCCGCCGGGACCCAGGGAGCGATCTGGTCCGGGACCGCCCGCATGTAGTCGCTGACGGCGACGACCGGACCCTGCGTACCGGACAGCACCCGGGTGACGTAGGGGACGGGTCCGGTGCCGTCCGGGTCGTCGAGGGCGACCCGGTCGCAGTCGAGGGCGTCGCGGCGCAGCTGGGTCCACGACGTGGCCGACCACAGGTCCGCCGAGACGCCCCACTCGTCGGCCAGCCGCTGCTGGGCCTCCAGCGCCCACGGCATCGCCGAGCCCGACGCGAGCAGCTGCACCTTGGGCGGGCTCTGCTCGCCGCCGAGCACCGCGGCGCCCGCCTGGTAGCGGTAGAGGCCCTTGAGCAGTCCCTCGGTGTCCAGGTCGTCGGGCTGCGCGGGCTGGGAGATCGGCTCGTTGTAGAGGGTGAGGTAGTAGAAGACGTCCTCGCCGTGCGGGTGCGCGTCGGTCGGCGCGTACATCCGCTGCAGGCCGTCGCGGGTGATGTGGGCGACCTCGAAGGCGAACGCCGGGTCGTAGCAGACGCACGCCGGGTTGGTCGACGCCAGCAGCGGGGAGTGCCCGTCCTCGTGCTGCAGCCCCTCGCCGTTCAGGGTGGTCCGCCCGGCGGTGGCGCCGATGAGGAAACCACGCCCCAGCTGATCTCCCAGGGCCCACATCGCGTCGCCGGTCCGCTGGAAGCCGAAC
>CAXSIB010000449.1:0-3020 GCA_964237095.1 uncultured Actinomycetales bacterium | reverse complement strand
GCCCCCGGGCGGCCCGGGTGCCGGCGCGGGACCCGGGGGGCGCCGCGGCCACCCGGCAGTTGACCCCGACCTCGGGGGCCGGATCGGGAACAGGATCGGGAGCCGGCTCGGGTCGGGCCGGCGCACGGGTCCCCCCGGCCGCCCAGGACCCGTTCGCCCCGCCGCCGCTGGCGCTGCCGGCCCGCCCGTCGGTGACCGCCTCGGACGTGACCGCGCTCCTGCTGATCTCCGTCGGAGCCTTCCTCGCGCCCGTCCTGGCCCCGGTCATCGGCCTGCTGCTGCTGTGGCGGTCCCGGGGCTGGCGCCGCCCGGACAAGGGGGCGGCGACCGCGGTCGTCGTCCTCCCGATCGTCGTGGCGGCCGGGGTCGTCGCCGTCGACGGTTTCCTCCGGGTCTGGCGGTTCTGACGTGACGACCGGCCCGGGGACCGTGGTCGCCCTGCTGGCGGCGGCCCTGCCGTTCTCGCTGCGGGGGGCCTACCCGGTGCTCGCGATCGTGTCCGGCAGCCTCGGGAGCCTGGTGGTGGTCCTGCTCGTCGTGGCGCGCCTCGTGCGCAGCGGCCGCGCGCGCTGACGCCCTGACCGGCCCGGCCGCGGGCACGCCGAGCCGGACCCGGGTCGGACCGGGCGCGCGGGACCCCGGCCGGTACCCTGAGGCGGTGCCCGGCCACGACCCCGTCCCCGTGCGCCCGGGACCCGAGCCGGCCGCGCCCCGCGTGGGCGCCCCGATCGTCGGGCTCGACGCCCCGCCGGCCGGCGGCGCGGTGCTCCGGGCCACCGGGTCGCGGCTCGACGACTACCTCCCGCGGTACGCGGCGCGGGCCCACGGGATGACCAGCTCGGAGATCCGGGCCCTGTTCGCGGTGGCCAGCCGGCCCGAGGTGGTGTCCCTCGCCGGGGGCATGCCCAACCTCGCCGACCTGCCGTTGGACACCATCGGCCGGCTCGCGGGCGAGCTGATCAGCGGGTTCGGCCAGCGCAGCCTGCAGTACGGGTCGGGGCAGGGCGAGCCGTTCCTGCGTGAGCTGATCTGCGAGGTCATGGCGGTCAGCGGCATCGACGCCCACGCCGACGACGTGGTGGTCACCGTCGGGAGCCAGCAGGCGCTGGACCTCGTGACCAGGATCTTCTGCGACCCGGGGGACGTCGTGGTCGCCGAGGCCCCGTCCTACGTGGGGG
The DNA here is from genome assembly GCA_964237095.1 of uncultured Actinomycetales bacterium. Taxonomy (GTDB): domain Bacteria; phylum Actinomycetota; class Actinomycetes; order CAXTBU01; family CAXTBU01; genus CAXSIB01. Next base: position 1,842 of record CAXSIB010000449.1, on the reverse strand, counting down.
CGCTCGGGGTGTTCCGGTCCTACCAGGCCCGGGTCGCGCACGTGGAGATGGACGACCACGGTCTGGTGCCGGCGCGGCTCGAGGAGGCGCTCACCGCGCTGCAGGCCGCGGGCCGCCGGGTCAAGTTCCTGTACACGATCCCCAACCACCACAACCCCGCCGGGGTCTCCATGGCCGAGGAGCGGCGCGGCGAGGTCGCCCGGATCTGCCGGGCCCACGACGTCTTCATCGTCGAGGACGACCCGTACGGCCTGCTCGGCTTCGACTCGGTGGTGCACCGCCCGATCCGCGCCGACGACGCTGACAACGTCCTCTACCTGGGCTCCTTCTCCAAGACCTTCGCCCCGGGGATTCGGGTCGGCTGGGTCCTGGCGCCGCACGGGGTCCGGGAGAAGCTGGTCCTGGCCCAGGAGTCGGCCACGCTGTGCCCGCCGATCCTGTCCCAGCACCTCATCGCCCGGTACCTGGAGACCCAGGACTGGATGGCGCAGATCAAGGTGTTCCGGGAGATGTACCGGGAGCGCCGCGACGCGATGCTCGAGTCCCTGGCCGAGCTGATGCCCGCGATCGACCCGGGCATCCGGTGGACGGTGCCCGACGGCGGGTTCTACGTCTGGCTGACCCTGCCCGAGGGCATGGACGCCAAGGCCATGCAGCCCCGCGCGCTGTCCGCCCGGGTGGCCTACGTGTCCGGGACGGCGTTCTTCGCCGACGGCTTCGGGTCCCGGTCGATGCGGCTGTCCTACTGCCACCCCACCCCGGACCGCATCCGGGAGGGCATCCGCCGCCTGGCCGGGGTCATCCGGGCCGAGACCGAGGTGCGCGCGCTCTTCGGCGCGACCGGCGCCGCCCGCGCGGTCGGGGCGCGCGACGAGGCCGCCCGCCACGGCGGGGACGCGGACGCCCCCGCGCCGTGGACGCCGTGAGCGACCTCGGGCGGGTCGTCGTCGTGGCCGGCGGGCTGTCGGCCGAGCGCGACGTGTCCCTGCGGTCCGGGCGGCGGGTCGCGGAGCAGCTGCGGTCGGCCGGGGTCGACGTGCAGGAGCTCGACGCGGACGGGGACCTGCTGGCCGCCCTCGCCGCCGACCCCCCGGCCGCGGTCTTCCCCGTCGTCCACGGGCGCAGCGGGGAGGACGGCAGCCTCGGGGAGGTCTTCGAGCTGCTCGACCTTCCCTACGTGGGGTCCCGGCCCGGGCCGTCGCGCCTCGCGTGGGACAAGCCGGTCGCCCGGCTGCTGGTCTCGCGGGTCCGCGTCGACGGCGAGGGCGTCGCGGTCCCGGTCGGGGTGGCGATGCCCGAGCAGGCGTTCCGCGACCTGGGCGCCGCGACCGTCCTCGGCGCGGTGGTCGCCCGGATCGGACTCCCGCTGGTCGTGAAGCCCGACCGGGGCGGATCGTCGCAGGGAACCACCGTCGTCACCGCCGTGGGGGACCTGCCCGAGGCGATGGTCGACTGCTTCGGGTACGGCTCGGTGGCCCAGCTCGAGCGGTTCGTGGCCGGGACCGAGGTCGCGGTCACCGTGCTGGAGGACGGCGGCGGGGCCCGGGCGCTGCCGGCGGTCGAGATCGTGCCCGACGGCGGCCGCTACGACTACGACGCCCGCTACAGCGCGGGCCTGACCGAGTTCTTCGTCCCGGCGCGACTGCCCGCCGCGGTGCTCGCCCGGTGCGCCGCCGTCGCGGTCGCGGTCCACACCGCACTCGGCCTGCGCGACCTGTCCCGGACGGACCTGATCGTGGACGACGCCGGGGTGCCGTGGTTCCTCGAGGTGAACGTGTCCCCGGGCCTGACCGAGACCTCCCTGGCGCCGCAGGCCCTGCTCAGCGGGGGTCTCGACCTCGG
>CAXSIB010000448.1:0-3024 GCA_964237095.1 uncultured Actinomycetales bacterium | reverse complement strand
GTCGAGCACGGTGAGGCCGCCCGCCGACTGCCGGCCGCCGACCTTCACCGTCATCCGCGTGTCGAGGAACCACCAGGCGTCCCCCGCGTCGCCGTCGAGGTGGTACCCGGCCGTCGGCAGGCTCCCGGGAGGCTCCTCGGAGAGGTGGAGGACGGGTGCGGTGGCTGGTGCGCCCGTCCTACCGCCTCCCGGTCGCGCCGTCAACGGACCGCCTCCCGGCCGGCGGCTCCGGGTCGGACCGCTCCGGGGGTGGACAGCTGAGGACACTGGGGCCGTGCCCCCCGCCCCGCCCGCCGGCTCCGGACCACCGGTCGCCGCCGCGGTCGGGGTCGCGGCCCCGCACGGCACCGGACTGCTCTACGACTCGAAGCGCGGGCGCTGGGTGCTGCTGGCGACCATCCTCGGCAGCGGCATGGCCCAGCTGGACGGCTCGGTCGTCAACGTCGCGCTGCCCCGGATCGGGACGGACCTCCACGCGGGCCTGACGAGCCTGCAGTGGACGGTCAACGCCTACACCCTCACTCTCGCCGGGCTGCTGCTGCTCGGCGGCTCGCTCGGGGACCGGCTCGGGCGCCGGCGGGTCTTCGTGGTCGGGGTGATCTGGTTCGCGCTCGCCTCGGCCGCGTGCGCGGCGGCCCCGACGGTGGGCCTGCTCATCGCGGCCCGCGCGGTCCAGGGCGTCGGCGCCGCGCTGCTCACGCCCGGGTCGCTGGCGATCCTGCAGTCGACCTTCCGGCCGGAGGACCGGGCGACCGCGGTCGGGGCGTGGTCCGGGCTCGGCGGGATCGCCAGCGCGCTCGGGCCCGTCGTCGGCGGGGTGCTCGTCGGGATCGGCAGCTGGGGCTGGCGTCTCGCGTTCCTCATCAACCTGCCGCTCGCGGCGGTCACCGTGTCGGTCGCGACCCGCCACGTCCCGGAGACCCGCGACGACCACCCGGCCGGCCGGCTCGACCTCCCGGGCGCGGTGCTCGCCGCGCTCGGCCTGGGTGGGGTCGTGTTCGCCCTCACCGACGGTCCCGCGCAGCACTGGCCGACCCGCCTCGTCGTCGTCGGCATCCTCGGTCTCCTGCTCCTGGCGGGTTTCCTCGTCGTCGAGGGCCGCAGCCGCGACGCGATGATGCCGCTGGGGCTGTTCGCGTCCCGGCAGTTCAGTGCCGCGAACCTGGTGACGCTGGCGGTCTACGCCGCCCTGTCGGGGACCTTCTTCCTGCTCCCGCTGGAGCTCCAGCGGGGGCTCGGCTTCACCCCGCTCGCGGCGGGGGTGTCCCTGCTGCCGGTCACCGTGGTCATGCTGGCGCTGTCGGCCCGGATGGGTCGCCTGGCCCAGCGGATCGGGCCGCGGTGGCCGATGACGGTCGGGCCGCTGCTCGCCGCGGTGGGCCTGGCGCTGCTGACGCGCCTGCACCCGGGCAGCAGCTACGCGGGCGGCGTCCTGCCGGCGGTGCTGGTGTTCGCGCTCGGCCTCGCGACCACGGTGGCCCCGCTGACCGCGACCGTGCTCGCCGCGGTGCCCGACCACCGCGCCGGGATCGCCTCCGCGGTGAACAACGACGTCGCGCGCACCGCCGGCCTGCTCGCGGTCGCGGTGCTCCCGGGGCTCGCCGGGATCACCGACGCCGCCTACGGCCACCCCGCGGCGCTCACGACGGGCTTCCACCACGCGGTCCTGATCACAGCCGCCCTGTGCGCCGCCGGCGGGATCCTGGCGGCCCTGACCATCAGCGACCACGCCCTCGCCGCCGAGGACTGAGCGGGTACCTGCCGCCGCCGGGGGACCACGGCCGGCTCGGTGGGGAGCGGGAGTCACAACAGGTTCACAGCTTCCCTCGATGGGGGTGACACCCCCGTCCCCGAGGTTGGACCCATGCAGCCGTCGACCGCACTCGCCCCCCGGCCGGTCCCGCCCCCCGGGGCCCGGGTCGTCCTCGATGTCGTCATCCCCGTCCACAACGAGCAGCACTCCCTCGAGCGCGCCGTGCGCACCCTGCACGCGCACCTCGCCGAGTTCCCGCTGGCGTACCGCATCACGGTCGCCGACAACGCGAGCACCGACGCCACCCTGGCCGTCGCGCGCGCCCTCCAGGCCGAGTTCGCCGACGTCGCGGTCGTCCACCTCGACCGGAAGGGCCGGGGGCGGGCGCTGAACGCGGTGTGGTCGGCGTCGACCGCGGACGCCGATGTCCTGGCCTACATGGACGTCGACCTCTCCACGGGGCTGAGCGCGCTGTTCCCGCTGCTCGCCCCGCTGCTGTCGGGCCACTCCGACCTGGCGATCGGCAGCCGGCTCGCCCGCGGGTCGCGCGTGGTCCGCGGCGCGAAGCGGGAGTTCATCTCCCGCTCGTACAACCTGATCCTGCGCGGCTTCCTGCGGGCGCGGTTCTCCGACGCCCAGTGCGGGTTCAAGGCCATCCGGTCCGACGCGGCCGCCGAGCTGCTGCCGCTCGTCCGGGACACGGCCTGGTTCTTCGACACCGAGCTGCTGGTGCTGGCCGAGCGGGCCGGGCTGCGCATCCACGAGGTCCCCGTCGACTGGGTCGACGACCCCGATTCCCGCGTCGACATCGTGCGCACCGCGACCGAGGACCTGCGCGGCTGCCTGCGGGTGCGCCGCGAACTGCGCACGCGCTCGGTCCCCCTCGACGGGATCGCCGACCGCCTCGGCCGCGCCCGGCGGGTGACCTGGCGCGCGCGGGTCGGCCGCAGCCTCGCCCGGCACGGCACCGCCGTCCCCGCCGTCCTGCCGCGCACCCGGGAGATGCACCCGTGAGCACCGCTCTCACCCCGGCCGCCCGCACCGCGGACGCCCCCGACCTCGCCGCCGGCACCACCGACGACCACCTCGTTCCCGGTGGTCCCGGAACCAGCCGGGCCGCGCGGCTGCTCCGCGGCCGACCCGGGGACGCCCGCTGGGTCCGCCCCGCCTTCCTCGGCCTGCTCGTCGCCACCGGCCTGCTGTACCTGGTGGGACTGAACGCGTCGGGCTACGCGAACCCGTTCTACGCCGCCGCCGCGCAGGCGGGGACG
>CAXSIB010000447.1:0-3027 GCA_964237095.1 uncultured Actinomycetales bacterium | reverse complement strand
ACCCGCTCCCCGCGCCCGACCGCGCCGCTGCGGCCGCTGCTGGTGTCCGCCGGCTACACCGGCGGCTGGTGGGTGGTGGCCCGACTGCCCGAGCGGACGGCCCGCGCGCTGTTCGACCGGCTCGCCGACCGGCTCTGGAAGCGCCACGGGCGCGCGGTGCGCCAGCTCGAGGCGAACCTGGCCCGCGTCGTCCCCGCCGCGGGGCCGGTGGAGCTGCGCGAGCTGTCGCGCCGGGCGATGGCGTCCTACTTCCGGTACTGGTGCGAGGCCTTCCGGCTGCAGGCGGTGCCCGCCGCCACGGCCGCCGCCCGGGTCACCGTCGGCAACCCCGAGCGCCTCCTCGACGTCGTCGGCGCCGGCCGCGGGGTGGTGTGCGCGCTGCCGCACATGGCGAACTGGGACCTGGCGGGGGTCTGGTCGGCGGCCGCGGGGGTCCCGGTCACGACGGTGGCCGAGCGGGTCCGCCCGGAGTCCCTGTTCCAGCGCTTCTGCGCCTACCGGCGGGCGCTCGGCATCGACGTGCTGCCGCTGCGGGCCGAGGACGGCGGCCCGCCCGAGCAGGACCCGATGGCGGTCCTCGCCGACCGGCTGCGCGCCGGCGGGTTCGTCTGCCTGCTCGCCGACCGCGACATCGCCGCCCGCGGCGTGCCGGTCACCCTCCTCGGTCACGAGGCCCAGATGCCCGCCGGCCCGGCGGTGCTCGCGCTGCGGACCGGCGCCGCCCTGGTCCCGCTGACCCTCTGGTACGACGGTGACCGCATGCGGATGCAGCTCCACCCGGAGGTCACCCGGCCGGTGGGCCTCGACACCGCGGCGGCCGTCGCGGCGATGACCCAGCAGGTGGCGGACGTCTTCGCGGCCGGCATCCGCGAGCACCCGACCGACTGGCACATGCTCCAGCGCGTGTTCACCGCCGACCTGCGCCGCCCGCGAGCGGTCGCGGTGCCGGACGCGGCCCCCTACGGCGCGAGGCCCCTGGACGGCGCCCCGTGAGGCGCCCTGTGGGGCGCGCGTGAGGGTCGCCCTGGTCTGCCCCTACGGCCTCGACGTCCCGGGCGGGGTGCAGAACCACGTCCGCGACCTGGCCTACGACCTGCAGGCCCGCGGCCACGAGGTCGCCGTCTACGCCCCCGTCGACGACCCCGAGGTGACCGGGCCGCTGCTCCCGGACTTCGTGACCCGGTCCGGGCGGACCGTCGCGGTGCCCTACAACGGCTCGGTGGCCCGGGTGGCGTTCGGGCCGAGGGTCGCGGCCCGGGTCCGCAAGTGGGTGCGCGACGGTGACTTCGACGTGCTCCACGTCCACGAGCCGACCAGCCCGAGCGTCTCGATGCTCGCCTGCCTGGGCGCGCCGGTGCCGGTCGTCGCGACCTTCCACACCGCGAACCCGTACTCCCGGACGCTGTCGGTGGCCTCGGGCCTGGTGGACATCGTCCTGGACCGCATCGACGCGCGGATCGCGGTCTCGGAGCAGGCGCGCCTGACGCTGCTCGACCACCTCGACACCGACTCCTCGGTCATCCCCAACGGGATCTTCGTCGCCCCCTTCGCCGACGCCGCCCGCAAGGCCGACGAGTCCCGCGCCGCACGGCCCGACCGGGGGACCCGCCGCCTCGTGTTCCTCGGCCGCCTCGCCGAGCCGCGCAAGGGTCTCGGGGTCCTGCTCGCCGCGCTGCCCGCGGTGCTGGACCGCGTCGGTGACCTGCAGGTCGACGTGATCGGGCGGGGGGACACCGCGGCCATCGAAGCCGACCTGCCCGAGCGCGTCCGGCGGGCGGTCGAGTTCCACGGCGAGGTCGACGACGCCACGAAGGCCGCGGTCCTCGCCGGGGCCGACGTCTACGTCGCCCCCCACACCGGTCAGGAGAGCTTCGGCATCGTGCTGGTGGAGGCGATGGCGGCGGGGGCGACGGTGGTCGCCAGCGCGCTGCCGGCGTTCGTCGACGTCCTCGCCGACGGGGCCCTCGGGGTGCTCGTGACCCCCGACGACCCGGCCGCCCTGGCCCGCGGGCTGCTCGAGGTCCTCACCGACGACGGGCGGCGGGAGTCGCTGCGGGCCGCGGCGATGCGCGCCGCGGGCGCCTACGACTGGTCGATCGTCGGCCGGCGGATCGAGGCGGTGTACGAGCTCGCCACCGGGGCGGTCCCGGACCCGCACCCGCCCCTCGGCCCGGCCCGGTCGGGTTCCCGGCCGTACGGCCGGTCCGGCGGCGGGGGCCGGCGGTGAGGGGCCCGGTGTCCCTCCTGCTGGTCGTCCTGGTGCTCTTCGCGCTCGGAGCGTCCCTCAGCTGGATCGCGACGCGCCTGGACCTCCTCCACGCCCGCGTGGCCGGGACCCGGGAGACCCTCCACGCCCAGCTCGCCGCCCGCTCCGCCGCGGTCCTCGAGCTCGCCGCGGGCGGGGTGCTGGACCCGGCGACGTCGCTGGTGGTGGCCGATGCGGCGAACCGTGCCCGCACCGCGCTCGCCGCGGCCGGCGAGGAGGGGGTGCGGTCCCCGACGGCCGCCCGCGCGCAGACCGTCCTGACCAACGCCCTCCAGGTGTGCCTCGCCGACCCGGAGGAGGTCGCCGAGCTGGCCGCCGAGCCGCACGCCGCCGAGACCCTCGCCGAGGTCCTCGACGTCGCCCGCCGCGTCGAGCTGGCGCACCGGTTCCACGACGACGCGGTCCTGCTGACCCGCGAGCGGCGCGGCGGGACGATCGTCCGCGTCTTCCACCTGGCCGGGCACGCCCCGCTGCCGGAGGTCGTCCACTTCGCCGACGCGCCGCCGACCGGTCTGGTGCTCGGGCTGCCGGCCGTCGCCCCGGCGCGTCGCTGAGTACCAGCGCTATCACTGTCGGTAGGTGAACGACTCCATTAAGTGGCAATTCGGCGAAAAAAGCTTCCGACAATGATCGATCATGGTATTTGTGACGCGGCGCCATGATCGAAATACACACAGCAACAATTGCGGGGCCGGTCATCACCAGACGCTTTGTATGGTGTTGACAGAGAGCAATCACCGGGCTCAGATTCTCCTGCGTCG
>CAXSIB010000446.1:0-3032 GCA_964237095.1 uncultured Actinomycetales bacterium | reverse complement strand
CTACCAGCCGGACAGCCTCGCCGGGGCCGCCGCGTCGTCCGGCGCCCGGTACCTGACGCTGGCGTTCCTGCAGACCCCCCGCCGCGGCAGCTGCACGGTGACCTGGGACGGCGACGTGCACCGGCCCACGTCCGCCACGGTGTACGGGACGGCGATCTCCCGGATCCGCAGCCGGGGCGGGGATGTGGTGGCCTCCTTCGGCGGCTACTCCGCCGACCACGACGGCACCGACATCGCCGACAGCTGCCCGTCGGCGACCCGGGTCGCCGCCGCCTACGAGCACGTCGTGGCCACCTACGGGCTCCGCCGGATCGACCTGGATGTGGAGGACGCGTCACTCACCGACCGGGCGGGCCTCGTGCGGCGCAACACCGCGGTGGTGCTCCTGCAGCGCTGGGCCCGCGCCCACCACCGCCCGCTGCAGGTCGAGTACACGCTGCCGTCCACGCCCACCGGCCTGGACGCCCAGGGCCTCGCGGTGGTCACCGACGCGCACCGCCGGGGGGTCCGCCTCGACGTGGTCGACGCGATGACCTTCGACTTCTACGACGGCGCTCGGCATCCGATGGCCCGCGCCGCCGAGAGCGCTGCTCTCGGGCTGGTCGCCCAGCTCGGGAGGGTGCTGCCCGGGTCGTCGACCCGGGACCGCTGGGGGCGCGTCGGCATCACCACGATGATCGGCATCGACGACGAGGGACGGGACGAGGTGCTCGTCCCCGCCGGCGCGCTCGGCCTGCGCCGGTGGGCCACCGCGCGGGGCGTGGACACGCTGTCCTTCTGGGCGCTGCAGCGTGACGGCGGCGGGTGTCCCGGACAGGCCGGGAACGACACCTGCTCGGGGATCACCCAGTCCCGCTGGCGGTTCACGCACCTCATGGCCCCCTTCACCCACTGACACGGGCGACGGCGTGACGCGGGCCGCCCGGTGACGCCGGTGACGCGCGCGGTCGAGGACACCAACCGGCGGCTCCTGCGGGCCCGCGACGCCATGGACCGCTCGTGGGCGGAGCCCCTCGACGTCGCCCGCCTGGCCGCGGTCGCGCTGATGTCGCCCGCGCACTTCAGCCGCAGCTTCGCCGCGGCCTTCGGGGAGACCCCCCACCGGTACCTGCAGCGCCGCCGGATCGAGCGCGCGATGGTCCTGCTCCGGTCCGGGGACACCAGCGTCACCGACATCTGCATGGCCGTCGGCTTCAGCAGCCTGGGCACGTTCAGCCGCACGTTCCGCGACGTCGTCGGCTGCTCGCCCAGCGGCTACCGCGCCCGGGGTCCGCTGCCGCCGGTGCCCAGCTGCTTCGGCATGAGCTGGCTCCGGCCCGCCGGCGGCGCCGGCGGCGGCGAGCCGCCGCCGCCACTGACACCACTGCCGCCGACGACACCGCCACCACCACCGGGGTCATCGAGCAGTTCCGGAGAAGGCGACGGCCCACCCGGTCCGTAACGTCCAGTCCATGCTGACCTCCGTCTCCTGCTCGCAGCTGTTCGTCCTCGACCAGGACGCGGCCCTGGACTTCTACGTCGGGGTCCTCGGCCTCCGCGTCCACACCGACACCGACCTCGGGTTCATGCGGTGGCTGACCGTCTGCGTGCCCGGCGACCCGGGCCGCCAGATCCTGCTGGAGAGACCCGGCCCGCCCGCGATGGACCCGGCGACCGCCGCGCGGGCCCGCGACCTGCTCACCAAGGGCGGCGCCGGCGGCTGGCCGATGCTCACGACACCCGACGCACGCGCCACCTACGCGGACCTGGCGGCCTGGGGCGTCGAGTTCACCTCCGAGCCGACCGAGCAGCCCTACGGCATCGACTTCAGCCTTCGGGACCCCTTCGGCAACCACCTCCGGATCGGCCAGCTGACCGCGGCGGCCCTGGAGCCGGGCGCCGCGCCGACCACCGTGAGCGGGGTCTGAGTGCGCACCGGTCGGCCCGGGCCCGCGACCACGAGCCGCACGGTCCGCGCCGGACAGGTGCTGACGGGGCTGGTCGCGCTGTTCCTGCTGTTCGACGGGGTGGTGCACCTCGCGCGGCCACCGCAGGTCGTGGACTCCTTCCGCGCCCTCGGGTTTCCGGTCGGCACGGCCGTCGGCATCGGCGTCGGCGAGCTGGTGGCCCTCGCCCTGTACCTCGTCCCGCGGACCGCGGTGCTCGGCGCGATCCTGCTCACGGCCCACCTCGGTGGCGCGGTCGCCGCGCAGGTCCGGGTCGAGGCGCCCCTGGTGTCGACGACGCTGTTCCCCGTCTGGTTCGCGGTCGCGCTCTGGGCGGCACTGTGGCTGCGGGACGGTCGGATCCGTGACCTGCTGCCGCTGCGCCGGCCGACGGGAGACCGGCCGCTGGGCGGGGCGGCGGCGGCGCATGCGGTCCGGCCGTGGGCCGGGGCCGTCCGGTCACCGGTCGACGCGGGGCTCCGGCGGGCCGAAGCGGACGCGGACCCCGTCGCTGAACAGCACGCTCGCGGGCGCTGACGAGGCAACCCCGGGCAGGCCGGCGGCCGAGACCAGGCCCGCCGGGCCGTCGTCGAGGTCGAGCAGCTCGGCCCGGCGCAGCGGCCAGGACGGGTGGTCGTTCGGCAGGTAGCGGGGCCGCCCGCGCAGTGACGCGGTGTGGAGCCCCCAGCGCGCGCTGAGGAACCGCTCCAGCGGGGTGGGCTCGGTGATCGGCTCGCCGGGGCGGACGACGAAGCGGCTCACGATGCCGGCCGACCGGGGCGGGAGCGCCCGCGCGGGCCGGGGCCAGCGCCGCCGGGTCTCGTAGGTGAAGTCCGGACCGGCGGGCTTCGACATCGCCGACCACGTGTACGGCACGCGCGGCCAGACCCGCGACACCAGCGCGGGCACGAGGCGGGGGACGTCGAGGGAGCGGAACACGACCCCGCGGCGGCCGGCGGCATCGACGGAGTACAGCCGCACGTTGGTCTCGGCGAAGGTGCCGAAGTAGGGGACCCCCGGCAGCACGCCGAACCCGAGTCCGAGCATCCGGAACCCGATCAGCCCGACCCACGTCGAGCCCTCGTGGACGTCGGGCCGGACCCCAGG
>CAXSIB010000445.1:0-3054 GCA_964237095.1 uncultured Actinomycetales bacterium | reverse complement strand
CGGGAGACGGTCGTCGCGGTCGAGGCCCCGGCGGACCCGGCGGCGGGCCGGGCGCTGCGCGCGGCGTACACCGACGTCCGGACCCGGCTCTACCCGTCCTCCTGAGCGGCGGCACCCCCTTCCTGGGCGGCGGCTCCGAGCTCCTCAGCAGGAGCAGGGGATCCGCGGCCTGACGGGTCGAGCAGGACGAGCTCGGCCTCCGGGTCGTGCGGGCTCGAGGGGGCGCCGTCGACACGGAGGTCGGCGCGGTCCCGGGTGCGCCGCTCGGTGAACATCGCGTCCTCCTCGACCCGCCAGGAGCCGAGGTGGGCGGTCATCTGCGGGCCGTCGCGGTCGAGACCCCGCTGGGTGCGCAGGGGCTTCGGCGCCTCGACCCACAGCCGGGTCGAGCTCCACGCGTCGAACGCCGGGTCCGCGGCGCCGCACCCCTCGAGGACCACGACGTCCGGCACCGGGACGGCGTGCCACTCCGCGAACGTGTGCGCGTGCCAGTCGTAGCGGCGCCAGCCCCCCGGCCGGCCGGCGCGCAGCGGGTCGAGCAGGTCGGTCACGAGACGGTCCGACACCGTCCCCGAACCCCGGTCGGAACGCATTCCCGACCAGCCCTCGTACAGGTCGTCCAGGTGCACGAGCACCGTGCGCGGCCGGCGCGGGTCGCGGAGGAACGCGGCCACGACGCGGGCGGCCAGCGTGGTCTTGCCCGAGCCGGAGGGCCCGTCGACGGACACGAGGTGCACGCGTCCCAGCCGCGGCGGCGCGTCGAGCACCGCCGCGGCCAGGTCGTCCAGGCGGAGCACACCGGGGGAGCCGGCCGGCGGCGCGGGGACAGGGGTCGACACGCCGCCGACGCTAGGAGATCGCCCGGTCAGTCCGTCGGGGCGAGGAAGTAGTGGCCCTTCTCGAGGTCGTCGATCAGCCCCGGACCGGTCGGCTCCCAGCCCAGCAGCTCGCGCGTCAGCGTGCTCGACGCCGGGCTGTCCATCCCCAGGAAGGCGGCCAGCCAGGTGAAGTGCCCGGCGGCCTCCTCCGGGGTGAGGGAGGTCACCGGCAGGTCGAGGTGCCGGCCGATCACCTCGGCGACCTCGCGGATCGGGACGCCCGTGTCGGCGATCGCGTGCAGCGTCGAGCCGGCCGGGGCGTTCTCCACCGCGAGGCGGAACAGGTGCGCGGCGTCGCTGCGGTGGACGGCCGGCCAGCGGTTCGCGCCGTCGCCGATGTAGGCGGAGTCGCCCTTGGCGCGGGCGACGCCGATCACGGTCGCCATGAAGCCGTTGTCCCCGTCGCCGTGCACCGTCGGTGGGAGCCGCATGACCGACGAGCGCACCCCGCGCGCGGCCAGGTCGAGGGTCAGCTCGGCGGTGACCATCCGAGGGTTCGTCGGGGCCCCCGACGACGATGCCGTCCCGTGGCCGTCCGCCTCGGTGGCGACCCGTCCCGGCAGGAGCCCGAGCGTCCCGGAGGCGATGACCAACGGCCGGTCGGACCCGGCGAGGGCGTCCCCGAAGACCTCGATGATGCGGCGGTCGGCGTCGGCGGCGCCCTGGAAGTCCCCGGAGAACGCGATGTCGTGCTTGAACGCGAGGTGGATCACGCCGTCGGACGCCGCGGCGGCGGCCCGGAGGCTGTCGAGGTCGTCGATCGTCCCCCGGTGGACCTCGGCCCCGGCTCGGGTGAGGGCGGCGGCCGAGGCGTCGGAACGGGCCAGGCCGACGACCTGGTGACCGGCGTCGAGGAGCTCGGGGACGACGGCGGAACCGATCCAGCCGGACGCACCGGTGACGAAGACACGCATGGAAGACCTCCTGTGGACCTGCGGTGGCAGCTGATGTCAGCTGCTGCCATCAGTATGCATCCGATGTCAGTCACTGTCACCAAGTACGGTCGGAGCATGAGTCGATGGGAGCCCAACGCGCGCGGGCGCCTCGAGCAGGCGGCGCTCGAGCTCTACGTCGAGCGTGGGTTCGACCAGACCACCGTGGCCGGGATCGCCGCGCGCGCGGGCCTGACCGAGCGGACCTTCTTCCGGTACTTCACCGACAAGCGCGAGGTGCTCTTCGGGGGCGCGGGTGAACTGCAGCAGTACCTCGTGCGCGGCGTCGAGGCCGCCCCCGCCGAGTTCGCACCCCTGGACGCGGTCGCCGCGGCCCTCGAGGCGGCCGGTGAGTTCTTCGACCCGCGCCGGGAGTGGTCCCGCCAGCGCCAGCGGGTCATCGTGGCGCACGCGGACCTGCAGGAACGCGAGCTGATCAAGATGGCCACGCTGGCCGCGGCCCTCGCCGACGCCCTGCGGCGGCGCGGGGTCCGCGATCCCGCGGCCGGTCTGGCGGCCGCGGCCGGGATCGCGGTGTTCACGACCGCGTTCGAGCGCTGGGTCGATCCGTTGGACGAGGGGGCGGGCGACCGGGGGTTCGCGCAGCTCGTCCGGGACTCACTCGCCGACCTCAGGGCCGTCACCGCCGGCTGAGCGTCGACCCGGCCGTCCACTCGGTCGGCGACCCCGCCGGCGACGAGGCAGGATCGCCGACGTGCGCAGTCTCGGGACGGACCGGCTCCGCGCCGCGCTGGGCGACCGTCAGGCCCGCCGCGCGGTGGTCGACGCGGGCGAACGCCCGCTGGCCTGGGCCGACATCGGCCGCGACGTGACCGGCCCCGGCGACCCGGAGCCGACCGGTGGGCAGTGGATCGGGACGTCGGTGGCGTTGTACGTCGAGCTTTCGGGCGGGGACGTCGTGACCGACGGACCAGACGGGGACGGCCGGGTCGCGGCCGTGCGACTCCCGTGGGCGGACATCGGCCAGGCGGACTGGGACTCCGACACCCAGGAGCTGCACGTGGTCGCCACCGACGCCGCGGCGGGCGGGGGCCGGACGACGAGCCACGTCGCGCGCCTGCTCGGCGCCGACCGCCTGCTCCAGCTGGTGCGCGAGCGCGTCACCTCGGCTCTGGTCCACCAGCGGTCGGTCCCCCTGCGGGCCGGCGGCGAGGCGACGATCTCCGCCCGCCGCGCGGCCGGCGCCGACGGCCCGCTGGCCTGGTCGGTCGAGCTGCCCCGCG
>CAXSIB010000444.1:0-3056 GCA_964237095.1 uncultured Actinomycetales bacterium | reverse complement strand
CCCGCCCTCACGACCTGCTCACCGCCCCCCAACCCAACGGTGGATCCGGGCTGAAGGTGTCGCCGGCGTCTTGTGAGTAGATGCCTGCCTGTTTGCTTTCCTGCTTGAACTCGAGTGTGTACGCCACGGGAGTTGTCCGGGTAGTCGCGGTAGAGCCGGCGAGCTTTACGACCTGGGATCTGACTCGCAGGGTCCCAATCCAGGCCAGGTCTACGAGCTTCCGTGACCACGTGTATTTTGCTTCGTCGCCGAGGACGCCGCGGCCGTTGCCGGGCCAGGTGAAGGTGTCGGCGATCGCGCTGCCGGCGGAGGACCTGAGCGTCAGGGGAGCCGCCAACTTGCAGGTGGTCCGGAGGACGAACGTCCGGCGCTCCACCTTGTGACTCAAGATGATGACCTTCGGAGTGACCGGGACCACGGCGCACGGCTTGGAGCTCGCAGCTGCCGTGGCTGGTGGTGACCCAGCTACCAGTCCACCGCCGAGGGCGGCAAGTGAGATGGCCGCGGCGGTGACGTGACGGATCAACACGGGTCCTCCCTGAGCTGATGACGGTGGCCGCGGTGTCCGCGACTGGGACGGATCGACACCGACGGCAGCCTCGTCCAGGACGGCAGGCGCGTGGGGACGGTACCTGCGGGGGGCACTGCCCGCCTACTTGACGCTGACGTTGGCGGGGGTGTCCATGACGCCGAGCCCGGACACCAGCGCGAGGTGGTCGAGCTTGAAGCCGGCGGCGGGGACATCGAAGGCCACGGTGCCGTGGACGGTGTTCCCGGGGTTGATGTCGGCCAGGAAGACGTCGTCGCCGGGGATGTAGATGTCGGCAGTGGAGTCGGCGTCGTACTCGCGGAGCTGTGTATCGTAGAGGTGTTGGGATGAGTCGTCGAAGGTGGAGGCCGAGTTACCGTGGTTGGTGACGGTCATCTTGGCCAGGCAGAACTTGCCTTGGGCTTTGGTGCCGAACTCCCCGCCCACGGACTTGGCGCCGCACGTGAAGCTGGTGACGACGAAGTCGAAATCGCCGGCGGTCACCTTGGTCCCGATGTGGGCCGCTACCGCGGGCGCGGTCTTGGCCGGGGTCTTGGCGTTCTGCGCCGCTGCGGTGGGTGCTCCGCCGGACGCCGCGGCGGGTGCGGCCGTCGAGCTGCTGCTATCGCCGGCGTGGACCGCCACGGCGATGACGACGATCAGTAGGACGAGCACGCCGAACGCGTTGCGGAGTCGGTGGGTCTTCTTCTGCTCGGTGACGTACATCGGCCAGCCCTCGGGGGCCGGCCCCCACGCGGGGTCGGGCTGCCAGCCCGCGGGCGGGAGGAAGCCCTTCTTGACCTTCCAGTTCGGCGGCGGGTTGAACCTGGTCGGACCTGTCTTGCTCACCGGGACTCCTCACAGCGGGAGGCAGGCAACGGGGTCACCTGACTGGAACGGGGGGTCACCGATGGACGGGTGGAACGTCTCGCCGGTGGACGCCCTCACCAGCCGAGGAGGCGGACGTTATGACCATCGATCGTGGCCGGCCACTCCGCCGGGGAGAGCAGTAGTGGCCCACCAGTCCGTTGGTGACCGCGCCGGATCCTGCGAGGAGTGTCGGCCGGTCACCGGACCGGGAGGGGTCCACCCGTCACCGACGGCGCTGACCAGCAATATGATCCAAAACGGCGTGCGAGCCATCTGCGGTCAGCCACGACCACCGGTCTCGGGGAGCTGCTGGTGGCGGTGTGGAGTGTCCACTCAACGGGCGACGTCTCGTGACTGCTTGAGCGATCTCACAGTCGGGCTGCCGTCATCCCAGCCGGAGGCTGTTCCGGGGCGTACGGGTAGCTCCCCATGGGTGGGGAAGACAGCGAGGAGGGCATGGTGGCCGAGGCGGCCGATCTCAGTCCGGGCACCGTGCCCGGCGCTGATGTGAGCGTGCTGCCCGCCACGGCGGTGCCCCAGCCCACCAGCCGGTTCAGCGGCGGTCTTACTCGCCCGGGTATCGGCTGCGCGGTGGTGGCCTGGTCAGTGGGGGTGTCGACCTCGGCCGCGGCCTCCTCCCGTACGTCGGCCCAGCCCCGGAGGACCGACCGATACGCCTGGATGAACGGGCGGAGGACACCGGCGATGTCACCGCCGGCGACGCTGATCTGAACGTCGTGGGATCCCTGCACGAACGGCGGACCATGCACCAGACCGTTGAAGGTGCTGTCGAGAACGGTCCGCGAGGTGGCCGGAGGTACCCGGTCGGTTCGGCGGGGTCTGTCGTCCGGCGCGCGACGTCCGCTACCAGGCCGGGGCCGGGTTGGACTGGTCCGGTCGGTGGACGGCCGAGTCGGGCGGTGGTGGGTCAGCGTGGACGGGTGCCCACGCCGTCGGGGTACAAGTGGGTGAGTAGCGGGACCCACGCCGCCCAGGTTCCGTCGGGGAACAGCTGATTGAAGGTGGCGGTGGTTCCGGTGTTGGTGGCGTCCCAGTAGGCGTTGAGGTCTCCGGTGAGCAGGAGCAGCTGCCCGCGCTGGTGGACCTGGCGGTGGAAGGTGTCCGCGGTGGACCCGCGGAACATGCTGCCCATGGTCCAGCGGACTCCGCCGGGGGTGCGGCAGCCGGGGGTGAGGTCGCGCAGGGCGTCGGCGTTGACGTCGGTGGGGTGGTCGGCGTGGATGACGGAGAGGTCATCGCAGCGGCGGTAATCGGCGATCAGACGGGGGGCGGTGCGCGGTCGGGTCCACTGGTGGGGGCGGGTGATGCGGGTAAAACCGAGTCGTCGTGGGCGGGGTTCGCGGGCTTCCAGCACCCAAGGGTTGGTGAGGATGGCCGGGCCCGGTAGGTCGTAGGCGCCGGCGGGGAGTTGTCCCCAGTTGTCGGTGCTCACCATGGACCCCGAGACGTCTCACCTGGAGTGCGTGTGGTGGAGGTGGTGCCGTATCGGGTCACAGCCGGGGAACGGGTTCGAGCAGGACGTACACGGCGGGGTCGGCGACCAGACCGGGTCGACTCCCGCGGGACACGACGGCGAGGAGATGTTCGCGGCGCAGCCACGCGAGGGCGCGGGCGACGGTGCGGCACGACAGGTGGG
>CAXSIB010000443.1:0-3073 GCA_964237095.1 uncultured Actinomycetales bacterium | reverse complement strand
GCACTGCGGCGGGGGTGTGCCGTCGCTGGCCGGTCGTTGGCAGCGTGGTGTGGACACCGGGAGGCCGGGGGTCGGTCCGTTGAGGCTGGGCCCGCATGACGCCGTCCGCCGGTTCTGGGTCGACGCCCTCGCCCACGAGCCGGCCGTGGTGGACCTGGCCGTCGCCGTCCTCGGCGCGGACAAGCTGGTACTTGGCAGCGACTGGCCCTTCCCGATGGGGCTGGACGACCCGTGGACGTCGGTGGCCCACCTCCCGGCGATGCTGCGGGGGCAGATCGCCCGGGACAACGCGGCGGCGCTGCGGGGACCGCGAACATGAGCCGGACGAGCGTCGAGGCCGACCTGCTTATCGCCGCGGCCACTGTCGTGTTCATCGCCGCCGGCGTGAGCGCGGAGTCGGCCCGTACCGTGGCGGCCGCTCTGGTAGAGGCCGATCTGCGCGGCATCCCCTCGCACGGGTTGATGCTCCTGCCGATGTATGTCGAGCGGCTGCGGGCAGGCTCGGTCTCGACCGCCGACAGGGCCGAGGTGGTCCTGGACGCCGGGGCGATCGCTGTGCTGGACGCAGGCAACGCGTTGGGCCAGCTGACCGGCGACCAGGCGATGTCACTGGCGGTGGACAAGGCCCGGGCGCACGGTGTGGGCGTCGTCTCGGTTCGGCGTGCCTTCCACTTCGGCGGCGCCTTCCGGTACGTGGAGCAGGCCGCCGACGCCGGGTGTCTGGGCATCGCGGCGTCCAACACGCGCCCGTTGATGCCCGCGCCGGGCGGCGCCACCCGGGTGGTCGGCAACAACCCGGTCGCGATCGGGGTGCCGCGTACCGGGGCGCCCCCGATCGTCTTGGACATGGCCTTGTCCGAAGCGGCGCTGGGCAAGATCCGGCTGGCCGCAGCCGAGGGCCGGGGCATCCCGGCGACCTGGGCGACAGACCCGGACGGACTACCAACCACCGACCCCGGGGCCGCCATCGCCGGCATGCTGCTGCCCATGGGCGGTCCCAAGGGCTTCGGGCTGGCCCTCATGGTCGATGTGCTGACCGGCGTGCTCAGCGGCGGCGCCTTCGGCAACCGGGTGCAAGGCATGTACGCCGATGTGAACGTGCCGAACGACTGCGCGCACTTCTTCCTCGCCCTCGACGCCGCCGCGTTCGGCGACCTCAGCGCCTTCGACGCTGGCGTGGCGTCGTTGGCCGACCAGGTCACCGGCGGGCCACTCGCACCCGGCACCACGGCGCTGCGTCTACCTGGCTCGCGCGCGGCCGAGACCGCTGCGGCCGGCCGCGAGCACGGCGTCGCCGTGGACGGCAGCGTGCTCGACGGCCTGACCAAGGCCGCGGCGCTGGTCGGTGCGACTCTGCCGGAAGGGCTCTGATGACAGCCGGTTACGACGCTGTCGTCATCGGGGCGGGCATCAACGGCCTCGTGGCCGCGGCCGAGCTA
Organism: uncultured Actinomycetales bacterium; assembly: GCA_964237095.1. Classification (GTDB taxonomy): domain Bacteria; phylum Actinomycetota; class Actinomycetes; order CAXTBU01; family CAXTBU01; genus CAXSIB01. Next base: position 1,634 of record CAXSIB010000443.1, on the reverse strand, counting down.
GCCGACGCCGGCTGGCGGGTCTGCCTCGTCGAGGAGCAACCGCGGCTCGGCGGGTTCATCGCCTCCGCGGAATTGACCGAGCCGGGCTACGTACACGACACCTACTCCTCCTGGCACCCCCTGTTCGTCACCGGCGGCGCCTACGCGGCGCTGGGGGCGGACCTGGCCCGGCACGGGCTGAGCTACTGCAACACCGACGACCTGATGACCGCCTCGGTCGCGGGCAACGGCCGGGTCACCGTCGCCCACCGGGACCCGGCCCGGACCGCGGCCCGCTTTGCCGCCGACAGGGACGGCGAGCGGTACCTCTCCATGCTCGACCGCCTGTCGGCCGACCTGATGTCGATCGGGGGGTTGCTGGGCACCGAGGTCCGCGGCCGCGGGCCGCTCCGGCCACTGGCCGACATCGCCCGGCGTGGCCGGCTGCGCGGGCTGGAGTCGTGGGCCCGGGACACCGCCTGCAGCGGGCGGGCCTTCCTCCGGCGCGAGTTCGACGGGCCGGAGGTCGACCACCTGTGGGCGCCGTGGCTGCTGCACGCCGGGCTGGCCCCCGACAATGCCTCCGGTGGTCTGATGGTCCCGCTGTTCGCCGGGACCTTCCACGGCGCCGGGCTCCCAGTCGTTCGGGGCGGGGCCGGCAACCTGGTGACCGCATTCGAGGGACTGCTGGCCGAGCGGCGCGTCGACATCCTGCTCGGGGCGGCCGCGGACCGGATCCTGCTCGACCGGGGACGCGCCGTGGGCGTTGCGGTCGGCGGCCGGGTCCTGTCGGCGAGCCGCGCCGTGCTTGCCTCGGCAACCCCCGGTGCGCTGTACGGCGACCTGCTGCCGGCCGGCGCAGTAGCGGACGAGGTCCTCGACGAGGCGGTTAGGTACCGCTACGGTCGAGCCGCGATGCAGGTGCACGTGGCCCTCTCCGGGCCGCTCACCTGGGCCCAACCCGAACTCGCCCAGGTGCCCCTGGTGCATCTGACCGACGGCTCGGCCAGTACGGCGATCGCCTGCGCTGAGGCGGAGGCCGGGCTGCTGCCGCGCCGTCCGACGGTGGTGGTCGGCCAGCAGTACGTGCTGGACCCGTCCCGGGTGCCGAACGGCGCGGCGAGCCTGTGGGTGCAGCTGCAGGAGCTGCCATTCCAGCCGCTAGGAGATGCGGCACAGAAGCTGAACGTAGGCGGCGGCTGGACCGCGGAGCTGATCGAGGGGTACCTCGACCGGGTGCTGGGGCTGCTGGAGACTGCGGCTCCAGGAGCCCGGTCGAAGGTGCTGAGCACCGCGGTCATCAGCCCGGCCGACCTGCCGCGGGCCAACCGCAACGCGGTGCACGGTGATCCCTATGGCGGCTCCGCCGAGCTCGACCAGAACCTCCTCTGGCGGCCCGGTCCGCGTACCGGCCGGCACCGCACGGCCGTGGACGGGCTCTGGCACATTGGCGCCTCGACCCATCCCGGACCCGGCCTGGGTGGTGGCTCCGGCCACCTGGTCGCCTCCGCGCTGATCCGCCCGCGCCGCCTCAACGGGGTGGCCCCGCGGCGGCTGGCCAGGTTCCGGCGCCCCGGCCGGCCCGCGACCAATCGCCCGCCCCGTCCGTCTGGAGGAGATCCGTGAGAGCCAGTTTCGACGCCACCGGTGAGGGG
>CAXSIB010000442.1:0-3076 GCA_964237095.1 uncultured Actinomycetales bacterium | reverse complement strand
CGAACCTCGCCGAGGAGCACCACCGGGTCCGGACGCTGCGCGAGCGGGACACCGCCGGCCCCGTCGCGGGCGGGCTGGCGGCGGCCGTCGACCAGGTCACCGCGGCCCTCGGCGCGGACCGTTCGGCGGAGCTGCTCGCGGCCCTGGAGTTCCGCCCGGTCCTGACCGCACACCCCACCGAGGCCCGCCGGATCGCCCTGACCGCGGCGATCCGCCGCATCGAGGACCTCCTCGACGTCTACGACGACCCGCGCGCGGGCTCGGGGGAGAAGGCCGAGCTGCGGCGCCGCCTCGCCGAGGAGGTCGACGTCCTCTGGCGCGCCGACCAGGTGCGCCTCCGCCGCCCGGATCCCCTCGACGAGGTCCGCACCGCGCTCGCCGTCTTCGACGAGACCCTGTTCACGACGGTCCCGCTCGTCTACCGCGAGCTCGACGACGCCCTGCAGCCCGTGGCGGCCGGCACCGTCCCCCCGATCGCGCCGGCGTTCATCCGCCTGGGCTCCTGGATCGGCGGCGACCGCGACGGCAACCCGAACGTCACCGCGACGACCACCCGGCAGGCCATGGGGATCCAGGCCGAGCACGCGCTGCTCGCCCTGGAACGGGCCGCGCTCCGCATCGGGCGCAGCCTCACCCTCTCCGCGGCGACCACCCCCGCCTCGGCCGAGCTGGGGGCGCTGCTGGGCCGGGCGCGGGCGCTGGCCCCCGACCTGGTCGCGGAGCTCGCGGTCCGGTCCCCCGCGGAGCCGCACCGCCAGGCCGTGCTGTGGCTGGCGGCGCGGATCGCCGGCACCCGCCGCCGCGACGCCGACCTCGGCTACGCCCGGCCGGAGGACCTGGCCGCCGACCTCGCGGTCGTGCAGGGGTCCCTCGCGGCCGCGGGCGCCGTCCGCCAGGCCTGGGGGGAGCTGCAGCACCTGGCCTGGCAGGTCGAGACCTTCGGGTTCCACCTGGCGGAGCTGGAGGTCCGCCAGCACTCCGCCGTGCACGCCCGCGCGCTGGCCGAGCTCCGCGAGCACGGGCCCGACAGCGATGCCCTGTCGCCGATGACGGTCGAGGTACTGGAGACCATCCGCGTGGTCGAGGCGATCCAGCGCCGCTTCGGCCCGCAGGCCGCCCGCCGGTACGTGGTGTCGTTCACCCAGAGCGCGGCCGACCTCGCGGCCGTGGACGAGCTGGCGGGGTTCGCGCTCGGGGCCGGTGCCGCCGACCTCGCCCTCGACGTCGTGCCGCTCTTCGAGACCGGCGAGGACCTCCTCAACTGCGTGGACACCCTCGACACCGTGCTCACCGACCCGGCGACGGCCGGGCGCCTGGACCGCAACGGGCGGCGCCTGGAGGTGATGCTCGGCTACTCCGACTCCGCGAAGGACGTCGGGGCGACCTCGGCGGCGCTGATCCTGTACGACGCCCAGGCCCGCCTGGTGGCGTGGGCGGCCCGCCACGACATCGCCCTCACGCTCTTCCACGGCCGCGGCGGGTCCCTCGGCCGCGGCGGCGGCCCGGCCAACCGGGCGATCCTCGCGCAGGCCCCCCGGTCGGTGGCCGGCCGGTTCAAGGTGACCGAGCAGGGCGAGGTGATCTTCGCGCGCTACGGCCGGGAGGCCATCGCCCGCCGGCACATCGAGCAGGTCGCTGCGGCGACCCTGCAGGCGTGGCTGCCGGCGAACACCGAGCGGGGCGGGCGGGCCGCGGCGACCTACGCGGAGCTGACCGCGACCCTCGACGAGGCCTCCCGCACGGCGTTCCTGGCGCTGGTCAGAGCCCCCGGGTTCGCCGACTGGTTCGCCCTGGTCACCCCCCTCGACGAGATCGCGCTGCTGCAGATCGGGTCCCGGCCCGCCAAGCGGGGCCTCGACCCCGGCACCGCCCGCAGCCTCGACGACCTCCGCGCGATCCCGTGGGTGTTCTCCTGGTCCCAGGCCCGGCTCAACCTGCCCGGCTGGTACGGCCTGGGGTCCGGGCTCGCGGCGGTCGGGGACCTCGACGCCCTCCGTGCCGCCCGCGCCGACTGGCCGCTGTTCACGGTCCTGCTGGAGAACGCGGAGATGTCGCTGGCGAAGGCCGACCGGCGGATCGCGGAGGGCTACCTCGCGCTCGGCGACCGGCCCGACCTGGCCGCCGCGGTGCTCGCCGAGTACGACCGGACCCGCGAGTGGGTGCTCGCGGTCACCGGCCACACGCGCCTGCTGGAGGACCGCCGGGTGCTCGGCCGCGCGGTGCAGCTCCGCAACCCCTACGTGGACGCGCTGTCGTTCCTGCAGCTGCGGGCCCTGCGCGGGATCCGGTCCGCCGGCGCGGGCACGGCCGGTGCCGGCGAGAGCGCTGCGACCGGTGGCTCGCGCGACGATCTCCAGCGGCTGCTGCTGATCACCGTGAACGGGATCGCCGCGGGCCTGCAGAACACCGGGTGAGCACCGCTCCCGCGTGGCCCGGGTCGGCGTCCGGGGCTGCGCCGCGGTGGGTGCCGCGGTTCGTGTCGGTGTCCGTGTCGGTGCCGCGCCGCGCGGTCCTCGCCGGCCGGTCCGACCGGACGTGAGCACTGCTCTCGTCGGGCTGCCGGCGGGCTGGTCCGGCACGCGGGTGCCCAGCACCGGCTCGACGAACGCCGACCTGCTCGCCGCTGCGCGCGCCGGGGCCGCGCACGGGTCGGTCCTCGCCGCCGACGAGCAGACCGCGGGACGGGGGCGGCTCGGGCGGCACTGGGTCACCCCGGCGGGCTCGGCGCTCGCCGTGTCCGTGCTGCTGCGGCCCGCGGTCGACCGTGCCTGCTGGACCTGGCTGCCCCTGCTGGCCGGCCTGGCCGTCGGCGACGCCCTGGCCGCCGTCGCCCCCACCCTCGCCGTCGTCCTGAAGTGGCCCAACGACGTGCTGGTGGCCGGGGACGGAGCCGGGGGAGGTGGGGACGCCGAGGGCGGTCGCAAGCTGGCCGGGATCCTGGTCGAGCAGGCCGGTGACGGGACCGTCCGGCACCCTGGCGCCGTGGTGCTGGGCATCGGGCTGAACGTCGCGGTCCCGGCGGGTGCGTTCCCCGCGGACGCCCACGCGACCTCGCTCGCGGCCGCGCTCGGGGGCG
>CAXSIB010000441.1:0-3099 GCA_964237095.1 uncultured Actinomycetales bacterium | reverse complement strand
ACCGGCGCCGGTGGTGTCGACCGCGGTGACCGCCTCCGCGGCCACCCGGACGACCGCACCGGAGCGATCGACCGCGAGCGCGCCGTCGGCGCCGAGGGTGACGACGACCTCGCCGGTGAGGTCCAGCAGGGCCCGGGCGGCCGCGACCGGGTCGGCCCGGCCCGTCAGCACCCCAGCCTCGGCGGCGTTGGGGAACAGGACGTCGACACCGCGGACCAGGTCGGCGAACCGGTCCACCCCGAGCCGGGCCAGGGGAGCCACCGACGCCGGGTCCACCGAGCACGCCACCCCGGCGGCCCGTGCCGCGCGCAGCAGGCCGGCCGCCGCGGCCCGCGATCCCTCGTGCAGCAGGGGATAACCCGACACGTGGACCCAGGCGAAGCCCGCCGGGTCCGGGAGGTCGGCGGGATCGAGAGCAGCGCTCGCGCCGGGGGAGACCACGAGGTCGCGGCTGCCGTCGGCGCGGACGAGCACGACGCAGGTCCCCGTCGGGAGCCCGGGATCGCGGGCGACCACGGTCCGGACCCCGAGTGCGGACAGGAGGTCCTCGGCGACGTCACCCCACGGGTCGCGCCCGACCCGCCCGGCGAAGGTGGTCGCCACCCCGAGAGCACTGCTCCACGCCGCGGTGTTCGCCGCCGCGCCGCCACCACCCAGGGCGACCGCGGCGGGGGTGTCGGTGCTCGCGGCGACCTCGCCGAGACCGGTCACCACCACGTCGGTGAGGACGTCGCCGACGACCAGGAGTCCCGTCCCGGCTGACGTCCGCGCTCGATCGGAGGAGGCGCGCGCGGGTGTCGGCGCGGCCGGGACGCGCGCGGGCGGGGCCGCGCTCAGCGCAGGCCCGGCCGCACGGTCAGGTCCGTCAGCTCCGCGTCGCGGGGGCCGTCCACGACGAACCGGACCGCAGCCGCCAGCGTCACCGGGTCGATGTGGTCCTCGGCGCGGTAGGGCCGCCCGAGGTCGCGCTGCAGCTGCTCCTGCATGGGGGTCGCCGTCTGACCCGGGTACACCGAGGTGACCCGGACGCCGGCGTCGCGTTCCTCCGCGCGCAGGGAGTCCGCGAGGGCCCGCAGCGCGAACTTCGACGCGGCGTAGGCGCCGAGGCGCGGCGCGGCGGACAGGCTCTGGCCGGACCCGATGAACACCACGTGCCCGCGGGCCGATCGCAGCCGGGGCAGCAGCGCCGCCGTCAGCACCGCCGCCGCCGTCACGTTCACCGCGAGGGTCCGCTCCCAGGTCGCCGCCGTCGAGTCCGCGACCGAGCCGAACGGCGCGACACCGGCGTTGTGCACGAGGGCGTCCACGTCCTCGGACTCCCCGAGAGCACTGCTCACCGCGGCCACGACGGCGGCCGGGTCGGCGAGGTCGCACGCCACCGGCCGTGCCCCCGGGTGGCGCCCGGCCAGGCGGGCCAGGCGGTCCGGGTCGCGGCCGAGCAGGACCAGCGACCAGTCCGCGAAGGCGTCGGCGAGGGCGTCCCCGATCCCGCCGGTCGCACCGGTCAGGACGAGCACCCGCGGGCTCACGCCCCACCCCCCGCGGCAGCGGGGGAACCGGGGGAACCGGACTGGGCGGCGAGGTCGGCGAGGGCCACCGCGACCAGCCCGGCGAGCGCTGCGTTGGCCCGCACGAGGGCGACGTTCACCGACAGGCTCTCCCCGTCGGTGTGGGTGTGGAACCACTCGAGCAGGAACGGGGTGACGCCCGGACCGCTCACCCCGGCCGCCGCGGCCGCGGCGAGGGCGTCGTCGAGCACGCGGTCGTGGACGTCCGGGTCGAGCTGCGCCGCGGCCGGGACGGGGTTGGCCACCACGACGGCCTGGGGCAGCCCGAGGGCGGTCCGGGCCCGGGCCACGGCGGCGACCTCGGCGGGGGTGTCGACCCGCCACGGCACCGGGTGCCCGGAGTCGCGCAGGTAGAACAGCGGGAAGGTGTCGGTGGCGAAGCCCAGCACCGGGACCGACAGGCTGTCCAGGCGCTCGAGGGTGGCGGGCACGTCGAGGATCGACTTGACCCCGGCGCACACCACGACGAGCGGGGTGCGGGCCAGGGTCTCCAGGTCCGCGGACACGTCGAAGGTCGTCGCGGCCCCGCGGTGGACCCCGCCGAGGCCGCCGGTGGCGAAGACGGCGACCCCGGCCCGGGCCGCGAGCACGGCCGTCGCGGCCACCGTCGTCGCGCCGCTGCGGCCGAGCGCGACCGCGACCGGCAGGTCCCGGACCGAGAGCTTCGCGAGGTCCTCGGTGCAGACGCGGTCCAGGGCCCGGGCGTCCAGCCCGATCCGCGGCACCCCGTCGAGGACCGCGATCGTCGCCGGCACCGCCCCGGCGGACCGGACCGCCTCCTCGACGGTGTCCGCGGCCAGGCGGTTGTCCGGGCGGGGGAGCCCGTGGGCCAGGATCGTGGACTCCAGCGCCACGACCGGAGCGCCTGCGGCGAGCGCCTCGCGGACCTCCGCCGACAGGACAGGGTCGACCGGCACGACGCCGACGGTAGCGGCCGGAGCCACCGGCGGGGACCGGGGTCCGAACCGGGGTCCGAACCGGGGTCCGGCTCGCGTCCGGCCGGCGTCGGGTCCGGCGAGCTCGGCGGTCGAGCCCTCGTCCGGCCGTCGTCGGGCCGGGTTGGCTATCCTCGGGCTGTGGCCACGCCCTACCCGGCGCACTGGCAGGCCGACGTCCTGCTCACCGACGGCACGGGCGCCCACATCCGCCCGATCCGGCCCGACGACGCCCAGCTGCTCGTCGCGTTCTACGCGCGGGTGTCGGAGGAGTCGAAGTACCTGCGCTTCTTCGCCCCCTACCCGCGCCTGACCCGCCGCGACGTCGAGCGGTTCACCCAGGTCGACCAGCGCGAGCGGGTCGCGCTCATCGCGACCGCCGGCGCGGACATGATCGCGATCGCCCGGTACGACCGGGTCGGGTCCTCCCGCGAGGCCGAGGTCGCGTTCCTCGTGGAGGACGCCCACCACGGGCGCGGGGTCGCGAGCGTGCTGCTCGAGCACATCGCCGCGATCGCCCGCGAGCGCGGCCTCGCCCGCTTCGTCGCGCAGGTCCTGCCGCGCAACACCCGGATGCTCCGCGTGCTCGCCGACGC
>CAXSIB010000440.1:0-3104 GCA_964237095.1 uncultured Actinomycetales bacterium | reverse complement strand
CGTCTCCTCGATCTGCATCCTGTCCCTCACGTCGGACACCGGTGGGGAGGTCCCGCCGGGCGCGACGCCCCTTCCGTTCGACCCTAGAGGGGCCGGCCCCGCTGCCTCCCGCTCCGGCGCCGGGTGGTGCGTCCCGCCCGGGACGACGGGACGACCGGGCACCGGGCCGGCCGGACGCCGCCGGCCGCACGGCGGTGCCGCCTTCCGAGGGAGGTCAGCCCCGGGCCGGGTGGAGCGGCACCGTCAGTCGAAGAGGCCCTCGACCGACAGGTACCGCTCGCCGGTGTCGTAGCAGTAGGTGAGCACGCGGGTGCCGTCGGGCAGGTCGGGCAGCTTCTGGGCGACCGCCGCGAGCGCCGCCCCGGAGGAGACGCCGATCAGGATGCCCTCGGTCTTCGCGGCGCGGACGGTGAAGCCGTAGGCCTCGTCCTCGCTCACGCCGATGGTCCCGTCGAGGGTCGCGGTGTGGAGGTTGGCGGGGATGAAGCCCGCGCCGATCCCCTGCAGCTTGTGCGGGCTGGGCGGGCCGCCGCTGATGACCGCGGACTTCGCCGGCTCGACCGCGTAGGTCTTCAGCGCCGGCCAGTGCTCCTTCAGCACCTCGCTCACTCCGGTGATGTGACCGCCGGTGCCGACGCCGGTGATCAGGACGTCGATCCCCTCGGGGAAGTCCCGCAGGATCTCCTGCGCCGAGGTCGCCTTGTGGATCTCGATGTTGGCCGGGTTCTCGAACTGCTGGGGCATCCAGGCGCCGGGGTTCTCCACGACGATCTGGCCGGCGCGGGCGATCGCACCCTTCATGCCCTCCGCGCGCGGCGTCAGCTCGAATCGGGCGCCGTACGCGGCCATCAGCCGGCGGCGCTCCACCGACATCGAGTCCGGCATGACGAGCACGAGCGGGTAGCCCTTGACCGCCGCGACCATCGCCAGCCCGATCCCGGTGTTGCCCGACGTCGGCTCGACGATCAGCCCGCCCGGCTGCAGCACCCCGCGCCGCTCGGCGTCCTCGATCATCGCCAGCGCCACGCGGTCCTTGATCGACCCGCCCGGGTTCGCGCGCTCCAGCTTCAGCCACACCTCGACCCGGGTGCCGAACAGCCGGCTGAGCCGGACGTGGGGGGTGTCGCCGATCGTGTCGAGGATGCTGTCCGCGCGCATGGGGTCCTCCGGTGCCGTCATCGCTGAGGCGGGTCGCTCTGGTGGCTGGCTCAGGGGATGGCTGGGTCAGGCGTGCTCGGCCCGGGAAGCCGGGTCAGAGGTAGAACTCCAGCAGGGCGTCCTCTTCTTCCCCCGCCCCCGGTGAGCCGTCGCCCGCGCGCGTCGAGCGGCGCCGGTCGATCCCGGCGCTGGTGGCGACCACCGAGTCCGGCGGGACGCTGCGGGTCAGCCAGACGTTCCCGCCGATGCGGCTGCGGGCGCCGACCACCGTGTCCCCGCCGAGGATCGTGGCCCCGGCGTAGACCACCACGTCGTCGCCGAGGGTGGGGTGGCGCTTCCGCGCGCGCATGGCCGGGCTCACGACGACGGCGCCGAGGGTGACGCCCTGGTAGAGCCGGACGCGGTCCCCGACGACGGCCGTCTCCCCGACGACGAGGCCGGTCCCGTGGTCGACCGCGAAGTCGGCGCCGATCCGCGCGCCGGGGTGGATGTCGATGCCGGTGGCCCGGTGCGCGAGCTCGCCGAGGACCCGGGGCAGCAGCGGGACCGCGCTCGTGTGGAGCCGGTGGGCGAGGCGGTACACGGCGGTGGCGAAGAAGCCGGGGTAGGCGAGGACCACCTCGTCGACGCCGGACGCGGCCGGGTCGCCGGCGGCGGTCGCGGCGGCGTCGCGGAGCAGGGTCGCGCGGATCGCCGGCAGGGCGGCGACCAGGTCGGCGGCCGCGGCGGACCGGGCGGCCGGGTCGAGGCCGGGCAGGGCGAGGGCGGCGTCGAGGAGCCGGCCGAGGGCGGCCGCGTCGTCCGCGACGCCGTCGGCCCCGCGGCCCGGGGTGCTGCTGAAGTGCGGGAACAGCAGCGCCAGGGCGGCGTGGATCAGCCGCTCGGCGACGCCGGGGAGGTGCGGCGGGAGGCGGTAGGCGGCCCGGTCGGCGGTGATCGCCGCCGCCAGCCCAGCCGGCAGCGGCAGCGGGGCTGCGTCCTGCTCGTCCGGCCCGGCCTCCACGCCTGGCGACGCTACGGGGCCGATCCGAGGTGCGTCCCGTTCGGGACGGTGGTCTCCGGTCGCTGTCGTCCGCAGACGCCGGCCGGGCGGGGAAGCCGGGAGACTGGGCGGGTGACACCGTCCCTGGTCGCGTGGTCGCTGCCGCTGCACACCCGCTTCCGTGGGCTGACCCGCCGCGACGGCCTGCTGGTGCGCGGGGAGGTCGGCTGGGGGGAGTTCTCCCCGTTCGCCGACTACGACGACGCCGCCGCGCTGCCCTGGTGGGAGGCCGCGCTGGAGGCCGCCGCGGGGGACTGGCCGGCGCCGCTGCGCGACCGGGTGCCGGTCAACGTGACCGTCCCCGCCGTCGGTCCGGAGCGGGCCCGCGCGCTCGTGCTCGCCGGCTCGGGCTGCCGTACCGCGAAGGTGAAGGTGGCCGAGCCGGGCCTCGACCCGCGGGCGTCCCTCGCCGCCGACGTCGCCCGGGTCGAGGCGGTCCGCGACGCCCTCGGTCCGACCGGCGCGATCCGGGTGGACGCCAACGGGGGCTGGGACGTGGACACCGCGGTCGCCGCGTTGGTCGCTCTCGACCGGGCCGCGGCGACCGGCGGCGGATCCGGGCTGGAGTACGTGGAACAGCCGTCCGCCACGGTCGAGGAGCTCGCGGCCGTGCGCCGGCGGACGTCGGTGCCCGTCGCCGCCGACGAGTCGATCCGCCGTGCCGAGGACCCGCTGCGGGTGGCCCGCCTCGGGGCTGCGGACATCGCGGTGCTGAAGGTCGCGCCGCTGGGCGGGGTGCGGTCCTGTCTGCGGATCGCCGAGCAGATCGGGCTGCCGGTCGTCGTGTCGAGTGCGTTGGAGAGCTCGGTCGGGATGGCCGCCGGCATCGCCCTCGCGGCCGCGCTCCCGGAGCTGCCGTACGCGTGCGGGCTCGCGACCGTGGCGCTGTTCACCGGGGACCTGG
>CAXSIB010000439.1:0-3140 GCA_964237095.1 uncultured Actinomycetales bacterium | reverse complement strand
CGTGGGCGTCGGCGTCGGCGGCGGCGGACCGTCGTTGGCGCCTTCCGGGACGGCCCACCCGCTCGTGCGCCCAGCGTCGGGGGGCGCACCGTCGGTGGGCCCACCGCGGGACGCGTCGCGCTGGCTCGGGTCGTTGCGGGTCGCGGACATCGGGCCGTCATCGTCCCATCGGCACGAGGTCGTCGGCGGGCTCGGCGCCGGCGGTACCGGCGATCGTCGTCCCGGGCGGGGTGGCGGCCCGGGCGGCGGACGGGCGGACGCGCCAGCCGCGGCGGCCGAGCAGGCAGACCGCGGCCGGCAGGGCGACGCCCCGGATGAGGGTCGCGTCGAGGGCGATCGAGGCCGCGAGCCCGACCCCGAGCTGCTTGAACTCGACCAGGCGCAGCGTCGCGAAGACCCCGAACACCGCGACCATGACGACCGCGGCGGCGGTGACGGTCCCGCCGGTGGCACCGACGCCCTCGGCGGCGGCCGACCGCGGGCTCCGCCCGTGGGCGCGGGCCTCGCGGATCCGCTCGAGCACGATCAGCGTGTAGTCCGTCGACAGCCCGAAGAGGGTCACGAACGCGAACAGCGGGATCCAGTCGACGACGGTGCCGGTGGGGGTGAAGTCGAGCGCCCGGGCGGCCCACCCGTGCTGGAAGACCGCGGTGAGCACCCCGTAGGCCGCGCCGACCGAGAGCAGGTCCAGCGCGACGGCCGCCAGCGCCAGCGGCACCGAGCCGAACGTCAGCAGGACGAGCAGGAACGCGACGACGAGGACCGCACCGACGGCGACCGGGGTCCGGGACGCGAGGCGGCCGGCGAAGTCGGCGCTGCGCGCCGCCTCCCCGGTGACGAGGACGGTGGCGCCGGCCGGGGCGGCAGCGCCCGTCGAGGCCCGCAGCCGGTCGACGATCCGGCCGGCGGCGGTCGGACCGGCGTCGGGCAGCGGGATCGACACGACCGCCGTGCGGCCGTCGGCGGCGACCCGGACGGTGGTGGCGCCGGCACCGCCGGTGTTCGCGACGGCCCGGACGGCGAGCCGGTCCAGCGCCGCCCGGGCGGTCGGGGTCGACAGATGGCTCCCCTCGACGACGAGCTCGGCGTCCGAGGCCGCCCCGGGGAACGCCGCGGTGACCGCGTGCGCTGCGGCGACCGCGGGCACCGACGACGGGAGGTCGTCGATGCCCCCGTCGGCCGTGCGCAGGCCGAGGGCCGGCACGGTGATCGCGGCGAGCACGGCGACGCTCGCGACGAGGGATGCGAGCGGGTGCCGCGACACGGCTCCCCCGACCCGGCCCCAGCCCCGCGCGCTCCCCGTCGCGGAGGTGGTGCCGCGCGCCCCGCGGGACCGGCCGGACCGGAGGGGCAGGCGCGCCGCGAGGGCGCGGGGCAGACCCGGCCGGCCGGCGTCGATGCGGTCGCCGAGCAGGGCGAGCACCGCCGGGAGGACCGTGACCGAGCCGACGACGGCCATCGCCACGACGAGGACGGTCGCGACCGCGAGGGACTCGAACAGCGCCATCCCCGTCAGCAGCAGCCCGCCGAGCGCGGCGATGACCGTGACCCCGGCCATCACGACGGCCCGGCTGGTCCCGGCGACGGCCGCTCGCAACGCCGCCTCCCGGCCGGCCCCCGCCCGGCGCTCGACGCGCTCGCGGCGGATCAGGAAGAGGGAGTAGTCGACGCCGACGGCGAGCCCGATCAGCACGACGAGGGTCGAGGCGGAGCTCGACGTGGGGAAGAGCTGCGACACCGGTCCGAGCGCCCCGAGCGCGGCGGCCACGGACGTCAGGCCGAGCAGCAGCGGGACGGCCGCCGCGACCAGCGACCCGAACGCGATCAGCAGCACCAGCAGGGTGATCGGGAGCGAGATGAGCTCCGCCCGGTGCAGGTCGACGTCGAGGACGCTGCTCACCGCGTCGGCGGCGCTGCCGTCCCCGGTCTCCTGGACGTGCACCGCCGGGTGCGCCGCCGCGACCCGGGCCACCGCGGCCTCGACCGGCGTCGCCGTGGTCCCGGCGTCGTCGACGGTGCCGCGGAGGGTCACCTGCACGAGCGCGACACGCCCGCCGCCGGTCGCGAGCTGGGACACCGAGCTCGGTCCGGCGACGGCGGCGACCCCGGGCAGCGCCGTCAGGACGTGCTCGAGCTGCGCGACGACCCCGGTCGTGGTCGCGGCGGACCCGGACCGGACCAGGACGTCCTCGGTGGGGGCGTCGGCGAGCCCGGCCGCGGCGAGGCGGGTGTCGGCCTGGCGGGACTGGCCCGTCCCGGCGGCCGCGTCGGACAGCGTCCGGGTGCCGGTGGTCGCCCCGAGCCCGACGAGGGCCACGACCAGGACGAGCCAGGCGGCGATGGTCCGCTTCGGGCGGCGGGCCGCGGCGCCGGACACCGCCCCGACGACCCGCCCGAGGCGGCCGGTGTCGGGTGCGGGTGCGGGGCGGCGGGCCGGTGTGGGCGGGCGCGCCGGGGCGGGATGGCCGGCTGGTGCGCGGCGGGGACGGGTGTCGGGGGCCATGCGTCCACCGTCGCGGCCGACGGCGCGGCGATCACTGGTGCACAGCCCCGGACCGCTCGGGGCCGGCCCCCCGACCGGAGGGGGGCTGTCCCCACCCCCGCCGTCCCGGTCGGGGCGCCGCCGACACCCGAAAGGGAGGTGGATTCCCAGTCGGTGACCGACTGGGAATCCACGATTCTCTCGCTCTCCGGCCGATCGTCTCGGGCTGTTGCTCTCGGGCCGGTCGCCTCAGCGGTTGAAGGCGTTCTGGGTGGGCTCGAGGCCGACCGTGACCAGGGACTCGACCGCGTCCGCGGCCTCACCGACGGTGAGCGGGAGCTCCTTGCGCTCGGTCGCGGTGAACGGGCGCAGCACGTAGTCGGCGGCGTCCATCCGGCCGGGCGGGCGGCCGATGCCGACGCGCACCCGCAGGAAGTCCCCGGTGCCGAGCGAAGCCCGGATCGACTTCAGCCCGTTGTGGCCACCGTCGCCGCCGCCGAGCTTGGTCCGCAGCGACCCGAACGGGAGGTCGAGCTCGTCGTGCACGACGACCACGTGGTCCGCGGCCACCGAGTAGTAGTCGCGCAGGGAGACCACCGGTCCCCCGGACTCGTTCATGTAGGACCGCGGCCGGCCCAGCACGACGCGGCTGCCGCCG
>CAXSIB010000438.1:0-3143 GCA_964237095.1 uncultured Actinomycetales bacterium | reverse complement strand
CCGTGCCGGGCCCACCGCGGCTCTGCTCGCCGGGGCGGCCGTGCTCGCCCTGGTCGCGGTCGGCGCCCTCGCGGCCGGCTGCCGCCTCGACCCGGACCGCACCGGTGGCGCTCGACCGGCCGACGTCGGCCGGACCACGTCGGGCTGAGCGCGAGACGTCAGCGCGCGGTCGTGACGGGCGAGGGGGCCAGGTCGACGCCGCGGGTGGTCGCGTCGCGGTGGACGACCCGGGTGGCCAGGTCGGCCAGGCGGGCCCGGTCGGTCCGGGCGAGGTCGCCCACGAGGTCGTCGACGGCGCGGGCGACGTCCGCGGCGCACGCGGTGACGACCGCCCGCCCCGCCGCGGTGAGGGCGACCCGGACCGCGCGGCGGTCGTCGGGGGTCGTGGTGCGCTGGACGAGGCCGCGGCGCTCGGCCCGGTCCACCAGTCCGGTCACGCTCGACTTCTCCAGGTCGAGGAGCCGGGCGAGGGCGAGCATGCCCGGCTCCCGGTCCCGCAGCACCCCGAGGAGGCGGGTCTGCACGACGGACAGGTCGTGCTCGCCGGCCACCCGGGCGAGGACGCCCTGGACCGCGAACGAGAGCTGCACCAGGCCGTCGACGACGCCGAGGTCACGCGGCGCCGGGGCCGGCGTCGGCCGTCGCGGGCGGGTGGTGGAGGTCATGTCCGGACCCTATGTCGGAACGGTTCGTGCCACCAACTACTATGGTTCGTGTCACCTACCATCTGTCCCGCGTACCACCCGGCGTGCCGTACCACCGAACCGCACGCCCGACCGAGGAGTCCCTGTGCACGCTGCCGTCGTCCGTTCCTTCGACCACCCGCCGAGGTACGAGTCGGTCGACCCCCCGACCCCCCGTGCCGGCGAGGTGGTCGTCGACGTGCTCGCCGCCGGGCTGCACCCCCGGGTCCGTTCGGGGGCCGCGGGCCGGCACTACACCAGCACCGGGGAGCTGCCGCTCGTCCCCGGGGTCGACGGGGTCGGCCGGCTCCCCGACGGCAGCCGGGTCTGGTTCCTGGCGCTCGACGCCACCCACGGGACCATGGCGGAGCAGGCCGCGGTCGACCCGCGGCGCTGCATCCGCGTGCCGGACGGGGTCGACGACGCCACCGCCGCGGCGGCGGTCAACCCGGCGCTGTCGTCGTGGCTGGCGCTGCGGTCGAGGGCGGACCTCCGGCCCGGCCAGCGGGTCCTGGTCCTCGGGGCGACGGGGAACGCCGGCCAGCTGGCCGTCCAGGTCGCCCGCCGGCTCGGCGCCGGGCGGGTCGTCGCGGCCGGCCGGGACCCGGTCCGGCTCGCGGCGCTGACCGATCGGGGCGCCGACGCGGTCGTCTCCGTCGACGGTCCCCCCGGCGAGGTCGCCGCCGCGCTCACCGCCGCCGCGGTCGACGTCGACGTGGTCGTCGACTACCTGTGGGGGCGTCCGGCCGAGGCCGCGATGGCGGCCGTGCTCGCCGGCCGGAGCTCACCCGACCGGCCGCTGACCTGGGTGCAGGTCGGTTCCACCGCGGGCCCGACGATCGCCCTGGAGTCCGCGCTGCTCCGGTCGAACGCCCTGCGCATCACGGGCAGCGGCCAGGGGTCGGTGAGCGTGGCGGACATCCTGACCGAGCTGCCGTCGCTGCTCGCCGAGCTCGCCACCGGTGCCCTCGCCGTCGACGCCCACGCCGTGCCGCTCGCGGACGTCGAAGCGGCGTGGGACCGCCCGACCGGCCCCGGCGAGCGGGTCGTCCTCATCCCCTGACCGCGGGTCGGGCGGGTCCGCGCCGGGGTGCGGCGGCGGGCTCGCCACCCCTGGTCTCATGGTCCGACCGGACAGGGAGGACAGCGATGGCGGGCTCGTCGAGGTACGCGAGGACGGAGCGGGAACACCGCTTCCTGCTGCCCGGGGTCCCCGACCTCCCGGCGGGGCTCGCGGTCCGGCGCATCGAGGACCGCTACCTGGACAGGACCCGGCTGCGGCTGCGGGCCGTGCGCGAGGACGGGCCGTCCGGTGCGCCGCCGGTCCCGCCGGTGTTCAAGCTGGGGCAGAAGATCCGCCCGGACCCGGGCCGGCCGTCGACGGTGGCCCACACCTCGCTGTACCTGGACGGCGCCGAGTACGACCTCCTGCGCGTCCTGCCGGGTCGAGACCTCGCCAAGACCCGGACCGTCCTCGCCTGGGCGGGGCTCGCGGTGGCCGTCGACGTGTTCACGGGTCGGCTCGCGGGTCTCGTCCTGGCCGAGGTCGACCTCGGTGACACCGGGGTCATGCCCGGCCCGCTTCCCCTGCCCTGGCTGGCGGAGGTGACCGCCGACGAGCGGTTCACCGGCGGGGTGCTGGCCGCCACCGACCGCACCGCCCTGGATCGAATGCTCAGCGCGCACGGCGTCGCTGCGGTGCCGCCACCACCGCGGACGTGACGGCGACCCGGGAGAACCGGGTCAGCGGCGGCCCTGGGACGGGTGCCAGCGGTGCCGGCCCTCCGCGCGGGGCGCGGTGAGCACGGCCGGCAGCTCGTCCGCGCGGACGGCGTGCCCGAACAGCCAGCCCTGGGCGCGGGTGTAGCCGGCCTCGAGCAGGATCCGCCGCTGCTCCTCGGTCTCGACGCCCTCGACGACGAGGTCGAGGCCGAGGTCGGCGGCCAGGGCGGCGGTGGAGGAGACGACCGCCCCGATCCGGGGATCGCACCCGAGCTGCCGCGTGAGCGTGCGGTCGAGTTTCAAGGAGCTGAACGGCAGCTCGAGGAGGCGGCCGAGGCCGGACCAGCCGCTGCCGTAGTCCCCGAGACACATCCCCACCCCTGCCGCGCGCAGCCGGCCCAGCTCGGTCGCCGCCACGTCGAACTCGCCCAGGGCCGTGCTCGCGGTGACCTCGAGGGTCAGCGCCGCGCCCGGCAGCCGGTTCCGGGTGAGCAGGTGCAGGACGGTGTCGGCGAGTCCGGGGCGCGCCAGCTGCTCCCCGCCCAGGTTGACCGTCACCGCCAGGGTGGTCGGCTCGCCGCCGGACCGGTCACGCGGGGCCGCGCGGATCTCGGCCACCACCGCCAGGGCCCGGGCCAGCACCTGCTCGCCGATCAGCGCGAGCACCGCGTCGTCAGGACCCGCCGGCGCGCCGGCGGAGGCGGAGCCGGTCGGCAGGAAGTCCGCGGGCAGGAGCAG
>CAXSIB010000437.1:0-3152 GCA_964237095.1 uncultured Actinomycetales bacterium | reverse complement strand
TCGCGGACACCCGAGGACAGCACCGCGACCACCCGCCCGAAGCCGGCCGCCCGCCTCCGCGGCAGCAGCAGTGTCCCGAGCTCGATGGGGGTGAGGGCGAGCAGCTGGAACGACCGGCGTCACTGCTCGGGATCGGTGGCGTCCGGCGGCGCCGGCGGCGGTCCGCCGGCGTTCAGGACGACGACGTCCACACCGCCCGCGGCGGCCGCGGCGGCGGCGACCGTCGCGGCGGCCGCGGCGTCACCGGCGTCGGCCGCCACGGTGTCGACCCGGACCCCGCTCGTGCTCAGCTCGTCCCGGGTCGCGGCCAGGCGGTCGGCGTCGCGCGACCACAGCAGGAGGCCCGCACCGCGGCCCGCCAGCTCCCGGGCGCACGCGAGGCCCAGCCCCGAGGTCGCCCCGCCCACCAGGGCCCGCCGCCCGCTCAGGTCGCCGCTCATGTCGTGCCTCCCGTGCTCGTCGGACGGGTGTGGTGGAGCCCGGCAGCGGACCGGGCCGGAGTCCGGGCCCGGTCGTGGCGCCGGTCGGGCACCGGTGTCACCGGACCTCCACCGGCTCGGGTCCGGCGGTGAGGCCGACCCGGGCCAGGACGTCGTCCAGCTCGGCCGCCGTCGTCGCGTCGAGCCCGCCCGCGCCCGCCCGGGTCCGGGCGCTGGCGAGCACCCCGCGCCGGTGCAGCACCTCCTTGCGGATCGCGAGCCCCACCCGGGGCTGGCCCTCGAACGCCAGCAGGGGTAGGTACCGGTCGTACACGGCCGCGGCACGGGCCCGGTCGCCGGCCTCGAAGGACAGCCGGACCGCACGCAGCACCTCGGGGAACGCGAAGCCGGTCATCGTCCCCGCGGCCCCCCGGCCGAGCTCCGCGAGGACGCTGACCCCGCCCAGCCCGCCGAACACGGTCAGGGGCTCCCCCGCCGCGGCCAGCAAAGCCGTGATCTTCGGCGGGGTGGGGGCGTCCTCGAGCTTCACGAGGTGCGACCCCGCACCCCGCAGGCACGCCAGGAGCAGGTCGACCGGCAGCCGGACCCCGGTCGCGACCGGCTCGTCCTGCACCAGCACGGGGATCGGGGCATCCACCGCGCACGCCGTGAAGAAGGCGGGCAGCGCGGCGACGTCGGGGGCCATCGGCGGCGCCGCGACCATGCCGGCGACGGCCCCGGCCCGTGCGGCCGCGGCGAGGCGGCTGCGGACCAGGTGCACCGACCCGCCCGAGCAGCCGACCGCGAACGGGGCGACCCCGTCCAGGGCCCGGGCGACCGTCGTGGTCACCAGTGCCCGCTCGGCGTCGTCGAGGCTGCCGACCTCGCCCATCACCCCGAGCACGGTCACCCCGTCGGCCCCCCAGCGGACCGCGCCCCGCACGACGGCGGTCAGGCTGTCCGGGTCGACCGCGCCCGACGCGTCGAACGGCGTCGGCGCGATGAACCACGTGCCGCCACCCGGGACCCCCGCCATCGGGGTGCCCGCCATCTGGCTGCTCGTCATCAGGCTGTACGTCATCAGTACCCCCGGCCCGCGTCGTACACGTTGCGCAGCGGGAGGCCGTCGACCCACCGCCGCAGGTTGTCGCAGAACAGGTCCACGATGCGGTCGGTCTCCACCGCGACCGTCGACGCCGAGTGCGGGCTGACGAGCACGTTCGGCAGGTCCCACAGCGGGGAGCCGGCGGGCAGCGGCTCGGTGTCGAAGACGTCGAGGACCGCGCCCCCGAGACGCCCGGCGGCCAGCGCGGACTCCAGCGCCCGCTGGTCGAGGACGGCGCCGCGGGCGATGTTGACCACGACCGCGGACGCGGGCAGGCGGGCGATGCGCGACGCGGACAGCAGGTCCCGGGTCTCCTCCGTCAGCGGGCACGCGAGGACGACGACGTCGAGGTCCCCCAGCGCCGCGTCGAGATCCCCCGGCTGCAGCTGCGCGTCGAGGCCGGGCACGTCGTAGGTGTGGCCCGCCCGCCCGAGGCCGACGACCGACACCCCGAGGGCGTCCAGCACCCGGACGACCTCGCGGCCGATCCCGCCGAGCCCGACGACGAGCGCGCGGCGGCCCCGCAGCTGGCCGGTGGCGTGGCGCTGCCAGTGGTGGCGGCGCTGGCGGTCGAGCACCGTCGGGAGGTCCTTCACCAGGTACAGCAGGCCGGTCACCACGAACTCGGCCAGTGGGACCGCGTGCACCCCGGCCGCGGTGGTGAAGGTGACCCCGCTCGAGTCGAGGCCGGTCCGGGTGAGGAACGCCCCGACCCCGGCGCTGGTGAGCTGCACCCACCGCAGCCGCGGCGCCGTGCGCGGGAGGTCCGCCGGCCGCCACCAGTCGACGTCGAAGGCGACGTCGGCCCCGGCGAGCAGGCCCTGCCAGCGCTCGAGATCACGCGGGCCGAGATCGCGCGGGGGGCCGGTGTGGTCGCACGGGTACCGCGGCACCGGGAGCAGCTCGGGCTCCCAGTGCACCGTCACCCCGGGGGCCGCGGCGGCGATGCGCGCGACGTGCTCGGGTTCCAGCCAGGAGGCGATGAGGACGTCGGGCACGCGGTCCGCCTGTCGGGGGGTCGGGCGGGCGCGGGAGCGACCGACTGTCGACTGTCGACACCGGACCTTATGAGGCGGGGACGTCGGCGGACAAGGCACGCCGCCCCGCGACGCGCCGCGGGGCACCGCCTCCGTCGAGGGAGACGGTGCCCCGGGCCGGGGACGGGCGCGGCGCCCGTCGGTGGTGGGAGGGGCTCAGCGCACCCGGCCCGCGAGGATGTCCGTCGTCCACAGCTTCTCGCGCTCGACGCTCCTGCCCGGGTACGGGGCGGCCCAGATGTACCCGTTCCCGGCGTAGATCGCGACGTGGTAGACGCGGCCGGAGCGGGCGAAGAACACGAGGTCACCGCGCTTGAGGGCGTGCCGGGAGATGTGGTGGCTGGCCGAGTACTGCGCGCCGGCCGTCCGCGGGAGGGTCTTGCCGAGGTGGTCGTAGACCCACATGACGAGCCCGGAGCAGTCGAACGCGCGCGGGCCCTCCGCCCCGTAGACGTAGGGGGAACCGGCCCGGCTCGCGGCCAGGCGGACGGCCCGGACGCCGAGGCTCGAGGCGGCCATCGCCCGGGCCCGCGCCCTGGCGGCGGCCCTGACCCGCTTCGCCTTCGCCCGGACCGCGTGGTTGTGGGCCAC
>CAXSIB010000436.1:0-3153 GCA_964237095.1 uncultured Actinomycetales bacterium | reverse complement strand
CGGCGCGGACCGCGACCGCGGCGGCGTGCGCGGGGAGGTCCTCGGCGTGCGCGAGCGCGGTGACCGCCGCCGCGGACCCGGCCAGGGCCGTGCGGTCGTAGGTGATCACCTGCTGCGGGCGGAGGAACGTCAGCGTGGACAGGCCCGCGGCGAACCGGGCCGTGCCACCGGTCGGCAGCACGTGGTTGGAGCCGGCGCAGTAGTCCCCGAGCGGGACGGGGCTGTACGGGCCCACGAAGACCGCGCCGGCGTTGCGCACCCGCGCGGCGACCGCGGCCGCGTCGACGGTCTGGATCTCGAGGTGCTCGGCCGCGTACGCGTCGACGACCGCCAGCCCCTGCTCGAGGTCCGCGACCAGCACCACCGCGGACTGCGGCCCGGACAGCGCCTCGGCGACCCGGCTGGAGTGCCTCGTCGCGGCGGCCAGGCGCCCGAGCTCGGCGGTGACCGCGTCGGCCAGCGCCGGGGAGTCGGTGACCAGCACGCTGGCGGCGGCCGGGTCGTGCTCGGCCTGGCTGAGCAGGTCCGCGGCCACGAAGCGGGGGTCGGCCGAGTCGTCGGCGAGCACCGCGATCTCGGTGGTCCCCGCCTCGGAATCGATGCCGACCACCCCGCGCAGCAGCCGCTTGGCCGCGGTGACGTAGAGGTTGCCCGGCCCGGTGACCAGGTCCACCGGCGCGCACGCGGGCGTCCCGGAGGCGGGGTCCGCCGCGATCCCCAGCGCCAGCAGGGCGACGGCCTGCGCGCCGCCGACGGCCCAGACCTCGTCGACGCCGAGCAGCGCGCACGCGGCCAGGATCGTCGGGTCGGGCAGGCCGCCGTTCGAGACCTGCGGGGGCGAGGCGACCGCGAGGGAGCCGACGCCGGCGACCTGCGCGGGCACGACGTTCATCACCACCGACGACGGGTAGACCGCGAGCCCGCCGGGCACGTAGAGCCCGACCCGGCCCACCGGGAGGTAGCGCGTGGCGACGGTCCCGCCGGGGACGATCGCCGTGGTCGAGGTCGCCGGCAGCTGGGCGCCGTGCCCGGCGCGGGCGCGGGCGATCGACTCGGTGAGGGCGGCCCGGACCGCCGGGTCGAGGTCGGCCAGCGCGTCGGCCAGGGCCGCGGCCGGCACCCGCAGGGCCGCGGGACGGACCCCGTCGAACCGCTCGGCCAGGTCGAGCAGGGCCGCTGCGCCGCGGACCCGGACGTCCTCGACGATCGGCCCGACCGCGGCGAGGGCGGCCTCGGTGTCGAACCGGGCGCGGGGCATCAACCCCCGGTAGGCCGCCGCGTCGAGGCCCTCGTGCCCGCGCAGGTCGATCCGCCGGATCACCGGGGGGACGGGCGGGGCCGTCGCGGGCGGCGTCTCGCGCAGAGCGGTCACGGGAGCCGAGTGTAGGGAGGGGCTCCCGGGGGCGGCGGGCTCAGCGGGCTGCTCGGGCTCAGCGGCCGAGCAGGCGGAGCAGGCGCGGCCGCTGGACGAAGGCCTCCGCCTCGAGCGCGGCCAGACAGACGTGCGGGAGGTCGCCGGTACCGCGGAAGCAGACGAACCGCGGCACCCACGTGGGCTGGTACTTCGCGTTGGCCCGGTAGAGGCTCTCGATCTGCCACCACCGGTTCCCCAGCAGCAGCAGGTGCCGCCAGAGCCGGGACACCGGTCCGGCCCCGATGCGCGCGCCCCGCTCGAGGGCCGAGCGGAACACCGCGAAGTTGAGCGACACCCGCCGGACCCCGAGCTCCTCGCCCCGCCCGGCGAGGGTCGAGACCGCCAGCTCCACCACGCCGTTGTCCGCGCCCGGCGCGCGGCGCATGAGGTCGAGGGAGACCCCGTCCCGTCCCCAGGGGACGAAGGCCAGCACCGCGACCAGCTCGCCGGTGGCGGCCCGGACGCGGACGAGGAGAAGCTCAGGGTCGCACGCCGCGCCGAGGCGCCCGAGGGCCATCGAGAAGCCGCGCTCGACCTCGCCGTCGCGGAAGCGGTCCGCGGCGGCGAGGACCTCGGCCAGGTCGGCCGGGCCGAGGGCGTGCTGGCGGTCGACGTCGACGGTGTGCCCGGCCCGCTTCGCCCGGTTCACGGCCTGGCGGACCCCGCGCATGGCCCGGCCGTCCAGGCGCCACGTGGACAGGTCGAGCACCGCCTCGTCGCCGAGCTCGAGGGCATCCAGCCCGGCGCGCCCGTAGGCCGCCGCGCCGGTCTCGCTCGCACCGAGGACGCCGGGGGTCCACCCGAACGAGTCGGCCTCGCCCAGCCACACCGCGATCGCGCCGGGCCAGGCCTCGGGGTCGCCGAGGGGGTCACCCGACGCCAGGGACGCCCCGCCGACGACGCGGTAGACGACGGCCGCCTTGCCCGTCGGGGAGAACACCGCGACCTTGTCGTCGCGCAGCCCGAAGTAGCCGAGGGAGTCCGCGTCCCCGTGGGTGGCGAGCAGGCCCCGCAGGCGGCCGTCGTCCGCCGGCGACAGCCGCTTGCGCCCGGCGGGCGGGGCCAGGAAGGCGACCAGGGTGAGCAGGAGCGAGGACAGCCCCAGGGTGGACAGCAGGTTGCCGCTGAAGCCGACCGCCCGGTGGTGGGCGAACGGCAGGTCCGGGGTCGCCCCCAGCAGCCCCGTGCCGGTCTGCACGAGCAGCGGCCAGAGGTGGGCCTCGGGCGCGAGGTGGTGGGTGACGAGCAGCCCCGCGGCGAACGACACCACGACGGTCGTGACCAGCACGCGGACCGCCACCCACCGGCTCGACCGCAGCGAGCGGGCCGCGAACTCGCGGCTGAACCCCAGCAGCAGCCCCAGCAGCGCGAGGTTGACGACCAGCCCGAGGCGGCTGCCGTCCCGGAGGTGGGCGAGCACCCCGACCCCGGCGAGCACGACCATCACCCGCCAGGCCCGCCGCCGGCGGCGGGCGAGGCTGCCGGCCAGCAGCAGCGCGGCGACCACCGACAGCACGGACGCGGTGACGGCCACGACCGCGGTGACCTCGTCGAAGCGCACCCGGTCGGCCTGGTGGAGGCGGGGCCGGGCGAGCTCGAGGACGGACACCACCGCCGCGACCCGGACGAGCCACGCGATCAGGACGGGCATCCGCCGGCGGAGCCCGGCCGGGACCCGCGGTGCCGTGGGGGCCGCCGGGGCCGGGGCACTCCCGTGCGGCTCGGCGGCGACCGGCGTC
>CAXSIB010000435.1:0-3169 GCA_964237095.1 uncultured Actinomycetales bacterium | reverse complement strand
GCTGCCGACGGTCTACGACGGGCCCGACCTCGCCGACGTGGCGGCGCGCTGGGGGCTGTCCACGGCGGCGGCGGTGGCCCGCCACGCCGGGCTGGTGTTCCAGGCGGCCTTCACCGGGTTCGCGCCGGGGTTCGCGTACCTGGCCGGGCTCCCCGCGGAGTGGGCGGTGCCGCGGCGGGGGGAGTCGCGGGCCGCGGTGCCGGCGGGCGCGGTCGGCCTGGCGGGCCCGTGGTGCGGGGTCTACCCGCGGGTGTCGCCCGGGGGCTGGCAGCTGCTCGGCCGCACGACCCCGGAGGTCACCCGCCGCCTGTTCGACCCGGCCGCCGTCCCGCCCGCGCTGCTCGGGCCCGGGGTCCGGGTCCGCTTCGTGCCGGTCCGCTGACGTGGACCAGCCCCGCCGGGAGCCCGTCTACGAGGCGGTGGCGGCTCCCGCGGCCGGCGCCGCCGACGCCGACCCCGTCGGCGCCGCGGCCGCCACCTCGGTCGGCGTCGCCCCGGTCGACGGTGGTGCTCGATCGCGCGGCCTGACCGTGCTCGACGCGGGTCCGCTGACCACGGTGCAGGACCTCGGCCGGGCGGGGCTGGCCCACCTCGGCGTCCCGCGGTCGGGCGCCCTGGACGCGGGGTCGGCCGCCGCGGGCAACCGGCTGGTGGGAAACCCACCCGGCGCCGCCGTGCTGGAGACGACCGTCGGCGGCTGCCGGGTCCGGCTCGGGCGGGCCATGGCCCTCGCGGTGACCGGAGCGCCGTGCGAGGTGACCGTCGACGGCCGGGCCGCCCCGCACGGCCTCGGGTTCACCGCCCGCGCGGGCGGCGTCCTGCGGCTCGGTCCGGTCACGGCCGGGGTCAGGACCTACCTGGCCGTCGGCGGCGGGATCGACGTGCCGGCCGTGCTGGGCTCCCGCTCGACCGACCTGCTGTCCGGGCTCGGGCCCCCGCCGCTGCGGGCCGGTGACCACCTCGCGGTCGGGGTCCCCGCCGAGCGGTTCCCGCCCGGTGTCGACGTCCCCGTCCGGGCGGGTCTCCCGGGGTCGAGCGGCGTCACGGTGCGGGTGCGGCCCGGTCCCCGCTCGGACTGGTTCACCCCGGCCGCGCGGTCGCTGCTCCTCTCGGCCGGCTGGACGACGACCTCGCGGAGCAACCGCACCGCGGTCGGGATCACGGGGCCGCGCCTCGAGCGGGCCGTCAGCGGCGAGCTGCCCAGCGAGGGCCTCGTCCTCGGGTCGGTCCAGGTCCCGCCGTCGGGCGACCCGGTGGTCTTCCTCGCCGACCACCCGACGACCGGCGGCTACCCGGTGGTCGCCGTGGTGACCGCCGCCGGTCTGGCGCTGCTCGCCCAGACCCCGCCGGGCACCGCGCTCCGGTTCACCGCCGCCTGAGCGGCCCCCGGGTCCCGGGTCCCGGGTCCCGGGTCGAGCGCAGCCCGGCCGCCCGCGGGACCGGCGCCGGGCGGCGTCCCTAGCCTGGGGGCGTGTACCGGTTCCTGCTGCGCCCGCGGTGGCTCGGCCTCGAGCTGCTGACGGTCGTCGTGGTCGTCGTCTTCCTGCTGCTCAGCCGGTGGCAGTACGACACCTCACGGCAGGTCGACGCGCCGGTGGCCACCCCGACCGAGGCGAGCGCCCGACCGATCACCGCGGTCGTCCCCGACGGGTCGGCCCTGCTGGCGGCCGACGTCGGCGCCGGGGTCACCGTGACCGGCACCTTCGACCCGGCCAGCCAGCGTCTCGTCGGCGGCGAGGTCCACCGCGGCCGGACGGGCAGCTGGGTCGTCGCGCTGCTGCGGCCGAGTGCCGCCGGCGAGGCCGCGGTGCTCGTCGCCCGCGGCTGGATCCCGGCCGGGACGACGGCGCCGGCCCCGCCGACGGGCACCGTCCGGGTGCTGGGCTGGCTCGGCGGCGCCGACGACCCCGGCATCGCGGCGGGCATCCTCCGGATCGAGCCCGGCTACCTGCCCGGCGTCGCCCCGTCGGTCCTGGCCAACGAGGTCTCCTACCCGGTCGGCGACGGCTTCATCGGCCAGACGGCGCTCACCGTGGTGGGCCCCGGCGCCGCCGCGACCCCGGCCACCACCCGAGCCGCGGCGCCGGCCGCCCTGCGGACCGCCGCCCCGGCCGCACTGGCCCCGGTCGGGGTGCCGGCGGGCGGGGTCAGCTACGACTGGGAGAACCTCGGCTACGCGATCCAGTGGGTGTTCTTCGCGGCCGCCGCGGTCGGCGCGCTCGGCTTCGCGGCGCGGAAGGAGGCCCACCGCCGGGCCTCGACCGCCGCGGACCTGGAGGGGCGGACCGAGCTCCGGCTCTGACCCCGACCCCCGGGGCCTCGGGTCAGCGGACGGTCGCGGGGTCCGTCGTCGCCATGGCCCGGCGCTCGTCGGCCACCACCTTGTGCTCGGCGAAGAACGCGGCGAGCGGGATCGTCCCGGCGGCGATGACGAGGATCGCCTTGAGCGGCTTCCACCGCCGCGCGTACGCGAGCAGCAGGGTCACCACCACGTAGGCCATGTAGAGCCAGCCGTGGGCGATCCCGACGTACTGCACGATCACCTCGTCGTGCCGGAACACCTGGAGCGGGATGCCGACGAAGGTGAGGACCACCAGCCCGGTCCCGGTGACGATCGCGAGCACGCGGTAGAGGTGGAGGAGTCGGGAGGCCACGCCCCGAGTATGGGTCGGGCGCCTGTGGGCCGACCGGGCGGGGACTGCCGCGCGGGCGGGTCGACCACTACCGTGCGCGGCGTGAGCGACACGATCGACGCCCCGGTGCAGTCCCCCGTCGACGGCCGGGACGCGGCCCGCGTCGCACTGCCCGCGGCGCTCCGCCACGACGTGCGCCTGCTCGGCGGCCTCCTCGGCGACGTGCTGCGCGAGTACGGGGGCGAGAGCCTGCTGGCCGACGTCGAGCGGCTCCGCGAGCTCGCGATCGCCGCCCGGGCGGGGGAGGACGACCCGGCCGCCGGGTCCGACCCGGCCCCGGCGCAGACCGTCCCCGCGCAGACCGTCCCCGCGCAGACCGCCCCGGCGCAGGCGGCCGCGGCGGCGCAGGACCTCGTGGCCGGCTTCACCGCGGAGCGGGCGGCGGACGTCGCACGCGCCTTCACCGTCTACTTCCACCTCGCGAACCTCGCCGAGGAGCACCACCGGGTCCGGACGCTGCGCGAGCGGGACACCGC
>CAXSIB010000434.1:0-3177 GCA_964237095.1 uncultured Actinomycetales bacterium | reverse complement strand
CGGAACAGCCGCCGGTACGCGCTCTCGTACACCTTCTGGCCGGTCGCGAACCCCGCCTGGTAGACGGCGTTGTTCACGTCGCGGTAGACGACGGCGTTCACCGCGTCGATCTCGGCGCGCAGCGGCTCGGGGTAGAGGTCGGGCGCCCCGGCCCGGAACCAGCGCGTCCACTGGGTCTCGAGGTCGAGGGTCATCCGGGCGAAGTCGTTGGTGACGACCGCCCCGGTCGGGACGTCGACGATCGCCGGGACCGTGATGCCGAGCGGGTAGCCGGGGACCGTCTTCTCGTACGCGTCCTTGATGCGGGGGATCCCGAGCA
This sequence comes from uncultured Actinomycetales bacterium, assembly GCA_964237095.1. Taxonomy (GTDB): domain Bacteria; phylum Actinomycetota; class Actinomycetes; order CAXTBU01; family CAXTBU01; genus CAXSIB01. Next base: position 2,858 of record CAXSIB010000434.1, on the reverse strand, counting down.
CGGGGTCGAGCCCGCCGGGATCGAGGTCGAAGGTCCAGCTGCGCTCGTCGTGCCGCGGCCCGGCCAGTCCCATCCCGAGGACGTCCTCGAGTCCCAGCAGGCGCCGGACGATGACCACCCGGCTCGCCCACGGGCACGCCCGGGCGGCGATCAGGCGGTAGCGACCCGGCTCGACCGGCCAGCCGTCGGCGCCGTCGGCGGTGATGCGGGCGTCGAGGTACCGCCCGTCGCGGGAGTAGCCGCCGTCCGACCCGCGCTCGATCCCGTCGTCGGCCACTCCCCGACGGTATCCGGCTCGACAGTCCCGGCAGGGTGGGACGGGTGCGCCCCGACCCGCCACCGTCCGACACGAGACCGTCCGATACGCCACCGGCCGAGCCGCCGGGCGCCGAGACCTCACCCGTCCACGACCGCGGGGCCTTCACCCTGCGGGACTACGCGTTCCTCGCCGACGGCGAGCGGGGCGCGCTGGTGGACCCGACCGGGAACATCGCCTGGCTGTGCGCGCCGGCCTGGGACAGCCCGCCGCTGTTCGGGGCGCTGCTCGGCGGGCCCGGCTCCTACGAGGTACGCCCGACCGTGCGCAGCGTCTGGGGCGGGCACTACGAGGACGGCGGCCTCGTCTGGCGCAGCCGCTGGGTGACCGACGACGACGCGGTCGTCGAGTCCCGCGAGGTCCTCGCCTTCCCCGGCGAGCCCGGCCACCTCGTGCTCCTGCGGTGCATCCGCTCGCACCGGGGCCGGTCGCGGATCACCGCGGCCCTCGACCTCCGCGAGGTCGCGGCCGCCGGGGGCGACGGTGCCCGCGGCGGGCCGCCGGGTCCGCGCGACGTCCGTCACGAGGACGACGGCAGCTGGACGCTGCGCGTCGGCGGGCTCCACGTCCGCTGGTCCGGCCCGCCCTCGGTCCGGGTCGTGGCGACGGACGCCGGCCCGCTGCTGTGGGCCGAGGTCCCGATCGACGAGGACCGGGGGTGCGACCTCGTGCTCGAGGTGTCCGAGCAGCCGCTCGGTCCGCCGCTCGACGTCCCGGCGGTGTGGGCGGCCACCGCGGCGGCCTGGGCGGCGCGGGTCCCGGCCCTGCCCGGGGTCCTCGACGAGCGCGACGCCCGCCACAGCGCGGCCGTCCTGGTCGGGCTGACGTCACCGGCGACGGGGGCGATGGTGGCCGCGGCCACGACCGGCATCCCCGAGCGGGCGAAGCAGGGGCGCAGCTACGACTACCGCTACGCCTGGATCCGCGACCAGACCTACTCGGGCATGGCGGCGTTCACCGGGCACGTCGACGGGCTCGGCGACAGCGCCGTCCGCTTCGTCTCCGAGCGGCTGCTGGCCGACGGCCCGGACCTCCACCCGGCCTACACCGTGCGCGGCGGGCAGATCCCGGACCAGGGCTCGATCGGCCTGCCCGGCTACCCCGGCGGCGAGGGCGTCCGCGGCAACCCGGTGCGCGACCAGCACCAGCTCGACGTGTTCGGCGAGGCCCTCGGCCTGTTCGCCGCCGCCGCCGAGCGGGACCGGGTGCCCCGGGACGCCCTCCGCGCCGCGGCGGTCGCGGTCACCGCCATCGAGGGCCTCTGGGACACCCCCGACGCCGGCATCTGGGAGCTCGAGGACCGGTGGTGGACCCACAGCCGGATGGCGTGCGTCGCCGGGCTGCGCCAGTGGGCGCACTCCGGGCGCCTGGTCGGCCTCGACCGGACGGCGGCGCAGCGGGCGGACGGCCTGGCCGACCACCTGCTGGAGCAGGTCCTCGCGCGGTGCCTGGGCGGCGACGGCGCGCTGACCCGGGCCGCGGACGACCCGCGCCCGGACGCCGCCCTGGTCATCGCGAGCGTCCGCGGGGCCCTGCCGTGGGACCACCCCGTCGCCCGGGCCACGCTGGCGAAGGTCCAGCGGGAGCTGAGCGTCGGCGGCTACGTGTACCGGTTCGCCCCCGACTCCCGGCCGCTGGGGGAGAGCGAGGGCTCGTTCCTGCTGTGCTCGTACTGGCTGGCGATGGCCGAGGCCCAGGCGGGGCAGACGACCCGGTCGCTGCGCCGCCTCGAGCGGAGCCTCGCGTCGTGCGGGACGGCGGCGCTGTTCAGCGAGGAGTTCGACGTGTCCGAACGCCAGCTGCGCGGGAACCTCCCGCAGGGCTTCGTCCACGCCCTCGCCCTGGAGGCCTGCGTCCGCATCCCGCAGCAGGTGCCCGCGAGCCGCGACGACGGCTTCTGAGCCCTCGGACGCGAAGGAGTGTGGATTCCCAGTCGGTGAGCGACGGGGAATCCACACTCCTCGGGTGTCGAGCCGGTGGCGAGGCCGGGATCAGGGGGTGGGCATGCCGCCCGTCACGCTGATCGTCGAGCCGGTGGTGTAGCTGGACTCCTGCGAGGCCAGGTACACGTACGCCCCGGCGAGCTCGGCCGGCTGGCCCGGGCGGGCGAGCGGCGTCTGGGCGCCGAACTCCGGCAGCGCCTCGGTCGGCTGGCCGCCGGTGATCTGCAGCGGGGTCCACACCGGTCCCGGGGCGACCACGTTCACGCGGATGCCCTTGGGGCCGACCATGCCCGCGAGGCCCTTGCTGAAGTTGTTGATCGCGGCCTTGGTCGAGGCGTAGTCGACCAGCGTCGGGGACGGCTCGTACGCCTGCACCGAGGAGGTGTTGATGATCGACGAGCCCGGCGGCAGGTGCGGCACGGCCTTCTTGCACAGCCAGAACAGCGCGTACACGTTCGTCCGGTACAGGTGGTCGAAGTGCTCGGTGGTGATCTCGGAGATGTCCTCGTACGCCTGCTGGCCGCCGGCGACGTTCACGAGCAGGTCGATGCCGCCGAGCTCGGTCAGTGCGGTCTCGATGATCTCGTCGCAGATGGCCT
>CAXSIB010000433.1:0-3180 GCA_964237095.1 uncultured Actinomycetales bacterium | reverse complement strand
CCTGTCTCAGGGTTCGCGGGCCGCTCGGCACGCACGGGTACCCGTCGACGGTGAGCGGCCCGCACTCTTTCTACAGGCTGGCCCCCGGTCGTGCGATCCGACGGGGCCCGGTCGCCGGGCCCGCCGCGACCTGCTACTGGTGCAGACCGCACTCGGTCTTGGCCGTCCCGGCCCACCGCCCGGTGCGCCCGCCGGGCTCCCCGGCGGCGACGGCGCGCGTGCACGGCGCACACCCGACCGAGGGGTAGCCGGCCGCGACGAGGGGGTTGACCACGAGGCCGTGGGTCGTGACGTAGCGGTCGACGTCGGCCTCGCTCCAGTCCACGATCGGGTTGACCTTCACCTTGTCGCGCCGGCGGTCCCACTCGACCGGCGCGGCGGCCGCCCGGTCGGCGGTCTCGTCGCGGCGGATGCCGCTGCACCAGGCGTCGAACCCGCCGAGGGCCCGCCGCAGGGGCTCGGTCTTGCGCATCCGGCAGCACAGGTCGGGGTTGGTGGCGAACAGGTCGCGGCCGTACTCGGCGTCCTGCTGGGTGACGGTCAGGTCGGGGCGGACGTCGACCACCTCGACCGGCAGCGCCGCCGCCACGGCCGCGCGGGTCCCGAGGGTCTCGGGGAAGTGGTAGCCGGTGTCGCCGAACAGGACGGCGACCCCCGGCCGGGCGGTGCTCACCAGGTGGGCGACGACCGCGTCGGTCATCGACGACAGCACGCAGAGCCGGGACCCGAACGCGGCGGCCGCCCAGGCGACGACCTCCTCGGCCTCCGCGCCGGCCAGCTCGCGCGCCCCCGCGGCGGCCAGCTCGCGGAGCTGCGCCGCCGGTCGGCGGCGCACAGGGTGGGCCAGCACCGTGACGGTCGCGCCTGCGGGCTCGGCGGCGCGGACGGGCTCCATGCCTGCCCACGGTAGGGCGGCGCGGCGACCGCGGGGCAGATCGGACGTGGATCCACAGGTCACCGGCAGCCGCCGGTGCGAGCCCGGCCCGGTCCGAACGCGTGGCCTACAGCAGCTCCGCGATCCGCTCCGCCGCCCGCCGCGCCCCGTCGGTCTCCACCGGCCGGTAACTGACGGGGCGCCCGATCTCCGCCTCGATGGCGTGCGCGAGGGCCCCACCGGCGGGGAGGTGGCGGTCGGTCCGCCGATACCGTGCGCGGGTGTCCGACGTCGACCCGCCGACCGCGGTGTCCGGCGGACCCGCGATCGGCCCGTGGCGCAACGCGGTCATGGTCGCGTTCGCCCTGGGCGGGGTGACGGTGTCGACCTGGGGTCCCCGGCTCCCGCAGCTGCGGGCCGACCTGCGGATCGGGGACGCCGCGATCGGGCTGGTGACGGTCGGGTCGATCGCGGGTCTCACCGCCTCGGCGGCCGTGCTGGCCCGGCTCGGGGCCCGGCTCGCGGTCCGCACGATGCTGTGGCTGGTCGCCGCGGGCGTCGCCACCATCGGCATCGGCGCCGGCGTCGGGCACTCCGTGCCCGCGGCGGCGGTCGGCTTCGCGGGGGTGGGCCTCGGGATCGGCGCGGTCGACGTCATGCTCAACGTCGAGGGGGCCGCGGTCGAACGAGCCGCCGGGCGGACCCTCATGCCGCTCATGCACTCCGCGTGGTCGGCGGGAGCGGTCCTCGGCGCGGGGATCGGGGCCGCGGGCGCCGCGGTCGGACTTCCCGTCGCGTGGCAGTTCGGCGGTGAGGCGCTCGTCATCGCCGCGGCCGCCGCGGTCGCGGTGCGGTCCCTGCCGGCCACGACCCCCGCCACGACCCGGGACCCCGCCACGACCACCACCCCGACGGGGGTGGTCCCCCCGCGAGGCGACCGGGTCCGGACCTGGCTGCGGGGGTGGCGCGACCGCCGGCTGCTGCTGATCGGGCTCGTCATGCTCGGGGTGGAGCTCGGGGAGGGCGGTGCCAACAGCTGGCTCACCCTCGCGGTCGGTGACGGCCACCACCGGGCGAACGCGGTCGCGGCGGTGTTCTTCGTCGCGTTCGCCGTCGGGGAGACCCTTGCCCGGGTGGTCGGCGGGCCGCTGGTGGACCGGCTCGGGCGGGTCCGCACCGTCCGGGTCACCACCGCCCTCGGCGCCGTCGGGGTCCTGGTGTTCATCGTGGCGACCCCCGCCTGGCTGGTCTTCGTGGGGACGCTGCTGTGGGCCGTCGGGGTCTCGATGGGCTTCCCGCTCGGGATGTCCGCCGCCGCCGACAGCGGCCCCGACCCCGCGGCCCGGGTCAGCGTGGTCGCCTCGGTCGGCTACCTGGCCAACCTCGCCGGCCCGCCGGTCATCGGCGCGCTGTCCCAGGCCGTCGGCCTGCTGGACGCGCTGTGGCTGATCGTCGCCCTGCTCGTGGTCGGCTTCGCCGCGGCCGGGGCGCTGCGGCCCCCGACGAGCCCGCGACCCGACACCGGGAGGTGACCCGCGGCCCGGCGGTGGCCGACCGTCGAGCGGGGGTCACGGCGCGGTCGGGTCGGCCGCCGTCCGGGCGGCGGCGAGCGCCTCGGGAGCCGGGGCGTAGGCGACCATCCAGGTCGGCTCGATGCGCAGGTACACGACGTCCGGTCCCCCCGTCCGCGGCGAGGAGCCGTAGTGGGCGACGAGGTGGTCCTCGACCCAGGCCTCCGCCGGGGTGTCGACGTCGAGGAACCGCGCGTGGCCGTGGACGAACACCCCGAGGTCGTCGCCGACCAGGTGGGCGGCGCTGACGGCGGGGCGCCGACGCAGGTGGCGGGCCTTCACCGCGGTCCCGGAGGTCGTGAGCACGAAGCGGCCGCGGAGCAGGTGCCCGTCCACGCCGCTGACCCGCGGCTCCCCGGCCGACGTGACCGTGGCGAGGGCCAGCGTGGTCATCCCGGTGAGGACGTCGACGAGCTGGGTCGCCGTCAGGGTGTGGGTGCCGGGCTCGACGATGGACCGCAGGTGGTCCCCGGACGCCCCGATGCTGCGGTCCAGCAGGGCCTGCAGTTCGACCAGGTCGGCCGGTGTCTCGTGCATCTCGGCATCCGGTCCTGGTCAGGGGGGTGGGCGATACTGGGATCGAACCAGTGACCTCTTCCGTGTCAGGGAAGCGCGCTACCGCTGCGCCAATCGCCCAGCTGCCGGCTGGATGGGACACCGGCGAGGTGGAGACGGGATTCGAACCCGTGTACACGGCTTTGCAGGCCGTTGCCTCGCCTCTCGGCCACTCCACCG
>CAXSIB010000432.1:0-3182 GCA_964237095.1 uncultured Actinomycetales bacterium | reverse complement strand
TCGCGACCGCGCCGACCCCGGTGCGGTCGGTGACCCAGGACTCCTGGGCGCTGACCCCGAGGAAGCCGACGCTGGTGGCGGTCCCGTCGTCGGCGAGGTCGGTGATGTGGGCCAGGGTGACGTCGTAGGTGCGCCGGACCCCGCCGCGGTCGACGGCCACGGCGGTCGTGCCGGTGGCGGCCTTGATCCGGGTCTGGGCCTGGGCCCACGTGCTGACCGCGACGCCGTCGACGGCCACGATGCGGTCGCCGGCCCGGAGCCCGGCCCTCGCGGCGGGCGAGGCCGCGTCGCCCGGGGCGCAGGCGGCGGTGGTGTTCGCGGGCACGCACGCCGACACCGAGGCGATGACCGGGCTCAGCACGGGCGAGGGGGTGCCGATCGCGATGTCCGCGACCCCGATCAGCACGAACGCCAGCAGCAGGTTCATCACCGGGCCGCCGGCCATCACGACCAGCTTCTGCCACGGTTCGCGCGTGTAGAAGGCACGGCTGCGGGCCTCGTCGGGGATGTCGGCGAGGGCCTGCGCGCGGGCCGCCTCGATGAGGCCGGCGAAGGGCCCGCGCGCCGCGCGCCGGGCCGGTGGGTACATGCCGGTGAGGCGCACGTAGCCGCCGAGCGGGAGGGCCTTCAGCCCGTACTCGGTGTCCCCGCGGCGGCGGCTGACCAGCGTGCGCCCGAAGCCGACCATGTACTGCGAGACGTGGACGCCGAAGACCTTGGCCGGGACCAGGTGGCCGACCTCGTGGAGGGCGACCGACGCCAGGATGCCGAGGGCGAAGACGACGATGCCGGCGACGAGGGCGACGCTCACGCGGCCCGCCCCGCGCCCGCGCCGGCGGCGCCGGCCGACACCGCCCTGCCGTGGCTGCGCACGTCGCTCACGTCCTGCTCCTCGTCTGTGCCGGCCCGTCGACGATCGCGGGCCGTGGGCTGCCGTGCGGTGCGGTGCGCGGGCGGTCGGCCGCCTGCGCGGCGATCACCCGCGCCGCGGCCGAGCGGGCCCCGGCGTCGGCCGCGCGGACCTGTTCCAGTGTCGGGCCTGGGACCGTCGCGTGGTCGTCGAGCACCGCGCGGATCGTGGCGACGATCCCGGTGTACGGGAGCTCGCCGGCCATGAACGCCGCCAGCGCCACCTCGTTGGCGGCGTTGTAGACCGCCGGGGCCGTGCCACCGGCGGTCCCGGCGGCCCGGGCCAGGCGGACCGCCGGGAAGACCTCGTCGTCGAGGGGCTCGAAGGTCCAGGCCGACGCCGCCGTCCAGTCCAGGGCCGCCGCGACCCCGCCGAGGCGGTCCGGCCAGGCGAGCCCGAGGGCGATCGGCAGGTGCATGTCGGGGGGGCTGGCCTGCGCGATCGTGGCGCCGTCGACGAAGGTGACCATGGAGTGCACGACGGACTGCGGGTGCACGACGACGTCGATCCGGTCGTAGGGCACACCGAACAGCAGGTGCGCCTCGATGAGCTCGAGGCCCTTGTTGACCAGCGTCGAGGAGTTCAGCGTCACGACCGGGCCCATGGCCCACGTCGGGTGGGCGAGGGCCTGGGCGAGGGTGACCCGGGCCAGGGCGTCGGCACCCCAGCCGCGGAAGGGCCCGCCGCTGGCGGTCAGCACGAGCCGGTCGACCTCGGCGCCGGTCCCCCCGCGCAGGGCCTGGGCGATGGCGGAGTGCTCGGAGTCCACCGGCACCAGCTGCCCGGGGGCGGCCGCGGCGAGCACCAGCTCCCCGCCCATGACCAGGGACTCCTTGTTGGCCAGGGCGAGGGTCGACCCGGCGCCGAGCGCGGCGAGGGTCGCGGGCAGCCCGGCCGCCCCGTCGAGGGCGTTCAGGACGACGTCCGCGCCGGAACCGGCCAGCGCCGCGACCGCGTCGGCGCCGACCTCCCAGCCGGCCGGGAGAGGGCCGTCGGGGAGGGGGCCGTCGGGGACGAGCGGGACCCGGCCGACCGCGACGCGGCGGACGCCGAACTCGGCGGCCTGGGCGGCCAGCAGCCCGGGCCGCCCGCCGCCGGCCGCCAGCCCGACGACCCGGAAGCGGTCCGGGTGTGCGCGGACCACGTCGAGGGCCTGGGTCCCGATCGAGCCGGTCGACCCGAGGACCACGACGTCGCGGCGCACGACGGCGCCGGTCACCGGAAGACCACGGTCCGGGTGCCGTTCAGCAGCACGCGGTGCTGGAGGTGCCACGTGACCGCGCGGGCGAGGGCGAGCCGCTCGAGGTCGCGGCCGGCCACCACCAGCTGCTCCGGGCCCATCGCGTGATCCACCCGGGCGACCTCCTGCTCGATGATCGGGCCGTCGTCGAGCTCGTCGGTGACGTAGTGCGCGGTCGCGCCGATCAGCTTCACCCCGCGGTCGAAGGCCTGGTGGTAGGGCTTCGCCCCGGCGAAGGACGGCAGGAACGAGTGGTGGATGTTGATGACCCGCCCCCCCAGCGCCCGGCAGACCCGCGGGGACAGCACCTGCATGTAGCGGGCGAGGACCACGAGGTCGACCGACTCGGCCTCGACGAGGGCGAGCAGGGCGTCCTCGGCGGCGTCGCGGGTGGCCCGGGTGACGGGCAGGTGGTGGAAGACCCGGCCGCGGGCCTCGACCAGCGGGCGCAGGACCTCGTGGTTGGCGACCACCCCGACGATGACCCCGGGCAGCGCCCCGGACTGCTCGCGGTAGAGGAGGTCGTCCAGGCAGTGCGACTGGGTCGAGGCGAGCACGAGGACCCGCTGCGGACGGTCGGTGTCGTGCAGCGCCCAGTCCATCGCGAACGTCGCGGCGGGACCGCCCGGGGCGGCGAACCGCTCCCGCAGCGCCGCCGGGTCGGGCCGGGCGACCTCGTGCGCGAGGTGGACGCGCATGAAGAAGCGCCCGGTGGAGGCGTCCCCGAACTGCTGGCTGTCGAGGATGTTCGCGTCGTTCGCGGCCAGGAAGCCCGCGACGGAGGAGACGATGCCCCGCCGGTCGGGGCAGGAGATCGTCAGGACGAACGTCGGGTCGGGCCGGCCGTCGGGCACGGGCCCGATCGTAGGAGCGACCACCGACAGCGGTACCGGCGCGGGCCGGCCTCGGGACGACCGCCGTCAGCCGGCGGCGCGTCGACCGGGGTCAGACGGCGGCGGCCAGCTGCCCGCAGGCCCCGTCGATCTCGCTGCCGCGGGTGTCGCGCACGGTGACGGGCAGTCCGGCGGCCTC
>CAXSIB010000431.1:0-3182 GCA_964237095.1 uncultured Actinomycetales bacterium | reverse complement strand
ACACCTCGCAGTCGGGGAGGCGGCCGAAGACCACCTCGGCCCCGATCAGCTCGGCCGCCGTCTGCTGCTCGCTCTCCCGGTCGGCGACCGCGCCCGGGCCGACCTCGCCCATCGACACGACGAGCATGGTGACCGAGTCCCCCGACGCGACGTGCTTGATGAGGGTCCCCGCGCACCCGAGCTCGATGTCGTCGGGGTGGGCGCCGATAGCCAGGACGTTCATGTCGTCTTCCCTCGTGTCGGTCGGGCCGAAAGAGATCTTCTCAGGTCGGTCGGGCCCGACATCCCTGTGGACGCCGCAGCCGTCGTCTTCGTTCCCGGGGCTCGCAACTGTGCGTGCCCGTCGGACACCGGCCGCGGCGACGCGCGGACGGTGGGTTCCTGCCCCGGACCAGTGATGGAACGTCTAAGCCGGGTTGGCGATCCTCGCGTTTCCACGGGGAGCGTGCGACCGGTTGCGGTCCGTGCACCAGTTCCTGCTGACTCGTCCATGAAACTACGCGGAGTGAGCAACAGCAAGGGCCTGTGGAGCTACTTTGGGTACTTGATCTCTTACCGAACGTGACTTGTGGCCCGGACAACGACCATTCCCCCGCAGCCCGGACACCCACAGCGCGGCCCCGGCGCCATTCCCACCGCGTACGGTCCGAGCCATGAAGGTCCTCGTCACCGGCGGCGCCGGCTACATCGGTTCCCACACCGTGCTGAAGCTGTTCGCCGGGGGGCACGAGGTGGTCGTCGTCGACAACCTCACCAACTCCTCGCGGGAGGGTCTCGCCCGCCTCGCGGAGCTGGCCGGGCGGGACATCCCCTTCGTCGAGCTCGACCTCCGCGACTCGGACGCCCTCGGCAGGGTCTTCGACGACCACGCCGTCGACGCCGTCATCCACTTCGCGGGGGACAAGGCGGTGGGGGAGTCGGTCCGGCTGCCCCTGAAGTACTACGACAACAACCTGGCCTCCACGGTCTCCCTGTGCGAGGTCATGCGCGGCCACGGCGTCCGCCAGCTCGTGTTCTCCTCCTCGGCGACGGTCTACGGCGACCCCGGCGCGCAGGTCTTCGTCGAGTCGATGCCGATGCACCCCGTCAGCCCCTACGGCTGGACCAAGGCGATGATCGAGCAGATCCTGCTCGACCTGGTCGTCACCCACGACGGCTGGGACGTGAGCCGGCTGCGCTACTTCAACCCGATCGGCGCGGACCCGTCCGGGCGCATCGGGGAGGACCCGACGGGGACCCCGAACAACCTGCTGCCGTTCGTCTCCCAGGTGGCGATCGGCCAGCGCCCGGAGGTCGTCGTCTTCGGCGACGACTACGACACCCCCGACGGCACCGGCGTCCGGGACTACCTGCACGTCAGCGACCTGGCCGCCGGCCACGTCGCCGCCCTCGAGCACTCCGCCGGGCCCGACACCTGCGAGGCGTTCAACCTCGGTGGCGGCCGGGGGAGCTCGGTGCTCGAGGTCATCCGCTCCTTCGAACGCGCCTCGGGGCGGACCATCCCCGTGCGCGTGACCGGCCGCCGGCCCGGGGACCTCCCGTCCTACTGGGCCGACCCCACCAAGGCCCGCGAGGTCCTCGGCTGGACCGCCACCCGGACCCTCGACGACGCCTGCGTCGACACCTGGCGCTGGCAGTCGGCCAACCCGCACGGCTTCCGCGCCACCTGACCCGCCCGGGACCGGGCGCCGCCCGTCAGCTGCCGTAGAGCGTCTGGCCGTCGTCGGAGAGCTCCTTGGACAGCCGCTTGGTCAGGTGCAGGCCCTCGAGGACGAACTCCACCGCCGACGCCGCCTCCGCGGGGGTCGGGGTGTCGCCGAAGCCGAGGCGCTCGAGCACCTTCGCGAGGCCGGGGACGGTGCCGACCTGGTCCAGGAGCTCCTGCGACGCGACGCCGTCGCCGGTGGCCACGATCGCGCCGTCGGTGAAGGCCGCGGTGAACCCGCTCAGGTCGGCGCCGGCCAGGCGGTCGCGGAACACCTCGACGGTGGCCACGCGCAGCAGGTGCGCGAGCACGTCCTCCTCCCGGCCCTCCTCGCCCATCTCGAACTCCACCTTGCCGCGCAGCGTCGGCACCGCGGGGGACAGGTCCCCGACGCGGGCGACCGGGGCGTCCTCGCCGGTCAGGGCGCCGCGGCGCAGCGCCCCGGCCCCGACGGTCTCGGCGCCGGAGATCGCGAACCGGGCCGACACCCCGGAGCGGGAGTCCACCGAGGAGGACTCCCGGACCCCGCGCGTCCAGCGCGCGACCACCTCGAGCAGGTGCAGCGGGACCGGCGCGACGAGCGCGGCCTCCTGCACGACGACCGCGACCTCGTCGGCGACGTCGAGGGGGTAGTGGGTCCTGACCTCCGCCCCGAAGCGGTCCTTGAGCGGGGAGATGATCCGGCCGCGGTTGGTGTAGTCCTCCGGGTTGGCACTCGCCAGGAGCAGCACGTCGAGGGGGAGCCGCAGCTGGTAGCCGCGGACCTGGATGTCGCGCTCCTCCAGGACGTTGAGCAGCGCGACCTGGATCCGCTCGGCGAGGTCGGGCAGCTCGTTGACCGCGAACACCCCGCGGTTGGTCCGGGGCACCAGCCCGTAGTGGACGGTGTCGGGGTCCACGAGGGACCGTTCCTCGGCGACCTTCACCGGGTCGATGTCCCCGATCAGGTCCCCGACCGAGGTGTCGGGCGTCGCCAGCTTCTCCCCGTACCGGTCGCTGCGGTGCCGCCAGCTGACGGGCAGGTCGTCGCCGAGGGCCTCCGTGCGCCGCCTGGTGGCCGGGGTGATCGGCGCGTAGGGGTGCTCGTTGATCTCCGAGCCGGTGACGACCGGGGTCCACTCGTCGAGCAGTCCGGCGACGGCGCGGATGAGGCGGGTCTTGCCCTGGCCGCGCTCGCCGAGCACCACCACGTCGTGCCCGGCGAGCAGTGCCCGCTCGAGCTCGGGCAGCACGGTGTCGTCGAAACCGAGCACGCCGGGGAACCGGTCGGCACCCGACCGCATCCGGGTGAGGAGGTTGGCCCGGACCTCCTCCGCGACCGTGCGGTACTCGTGCCCGGAGGCGCGCAGGGCTCCCAGGGTGCTCGGCAGGTCGGCCGGCGCGACCGGCAGCCGGTCGGCGGGTCGCAGGGGGTCGGCGGGTCGCAGCGGGTCGGGAGGGACGTCGGGAGCAGCGTGCGTCACCCGGCCACGCTACG
>CAXSIB010000430.1:0-3183 GCA_964237095.1 uncultured Actinomycetales bacterium | reverse complement strand
GGCTGCTGCCGTGGTCGCCGCTCGGCGGCGGCTGGCTGACGGGCAAGTACACCCGTGACTCCAGCCCCACCGGCGTCTCGCGCCTGGGCGAGAACCCCGAGCGCGGCATGGAGGCCTACGGCCCCCGCAACGCCGACCAGCGCACGTGGGACGTCGTGTCCGCCGTCGAGGCCGTGGCCAAGGGCCGCGGCGTCACCATGGCGCAGGTGGCCCTCTCCTGGGTCACCGACCGGCCGGCCGTCACCTCGACGATCCTCGGTGCGCGCACCACCACCCAGCTGAAGGACAACCTCGGCTCGGCCGGTCTGCACCTGACCGCGGACGAGACCTCGGCGCTGGACCTGGCGAGCGACCCGCAGCTGGCCGACTACCCCTACGGCGTGGCCGGCCGCGACCAGCGCAACCGGACGATCTCCGGCGGCCGCTGACCCACCCGGCCCGACCTGCACGGAACAGACGAGGGACCGGCCGGCTGGCCGGTCCCTCGTCCGTCCTCCCGGCCTCCTGCCCGCCCGGTCAGGCACCCAGCGGGCGCAGGCTGATGGACCGCACCGTGACCAGCCCGACCACCAGGAGAACCGCGGAGAACCCCAGCGCGCTCGGGTAGCCGGCGTGGCCGGCGATGAGCCCGAAGACCGGCCCGGCGGCCACCCCGGCCACGCCGAAGCCGGTGTTCATGAGTCCGCTGGCGACCCCGCTGTGCTCGGGGGCGATGTCCATTGGGATGGTCCAGAGCGGGGAGTTGCACAGCTCCAGGAAGAAGAACGCGACCGCGAGGCAGACGGTGACCCCGGCCAGGGAGTGCCAGACGGCGACCGGGGCGATGAACAGCGCGGAGCCGGCGAGGCCGATCACCAGTCCGGTCTTGCGGGAGCGCGCGAGGTCCCCGGTCCGGCGCAGCAGGCGGTCGCAGAGGACGCCGCCGGACCAGTCGCCCACGACGCCGCCGATGAGGGTGAACGTGGTGAACAGCGCCGACTTCTTCAGGTCGAGGTCGTACTGCTCCGCGAAGAACGTCGGCATCCACGTGAGGTACACCCAGAGGACCCAGCCGTAGCAGAAGTCGGTCAGCGTGACCGGGGCGATGCGCCGGATCAGCAGCCGCCACGGTGTCGGTGACCGCACGGGGGCGCCGCTCGTCCCGCTCGTCCCGGCTGTCCTGGCCGCGCCGCCCGCCTCCCGGTCGAGCTCCGCCAGCTCCACGGGGCCGACCGCGGGGTGGTCGGCCGGGCGGTCCCGGAACCAGACGGCCCAGACCACCGACCAGACGAGCCCGGCGAGCCCGGCGAGGAGGAACGACCCGCGCCAGCCGACCGCGGGGACCGAGATCAGCGCGGCGACCACCAGCGGGGCCAGGGCGTTGGACAGCCGGCTGGCCGCGTGCACGAGGCCCTGGCCGAGACCGCGGCGGTCGGGCGGGAGCCAGGCGGCCATCGCGTGGGTGGCGGTCGGGAACGCCGTGCCCTCGGCCAGTCCGAGGGCGAACCGGATCCCCAGCAGGGACAGGAGTCCGCCCGCCAGGCCGGTGGCGATCGTGAACACCCCGCAGAGGGCGGCCACCAGCGTCAGGGCCTTCCGGGGCCCGAGCCGGTCGCCGAACAGCCCGCCGAAGGCCTGCAGGAGCCCGTAGGGCAGCGCGAACGCGGACGCGGCGAGGCCGAACTCGACCGTGGACAGGTGCAGGTCTGCGGTCAGCCCGTTCGGCCCGGCCGTGGAGATGTCGACCCGGTCGAAGTAGAGGATCGCGTACAGCGCGCACAGCAGCGCCAGCACCGACCCGCGCGCGCGGTGGCGCAGGGGCGAGGCCGCGAGGGGCTCGCGGGGTCGGGTGGGCGTCCGGGTCACCACCGGTCAGACCGCCGCGGGTCCGCGGCGCCGGGCGCGCCAGGAGTCCCGCCGGCGCCGCCAGCCCCACTCGCGCCCGGTCAGCGGGAGGCTGAGCGGGGTGTACCGCACGAGGCCGATCACCAGACAGGACAGGGCGAGGGTCAGCGCCCAGATCACCATCGACGACCACGGCTGGGCCACGTGCAGGTGCGGCAGCGACGCCGTCCACGGCTGCCCGACGTAGCTCCCGGCCCCGCCGGACAGCCCGTGCGCGAACAGCCGGTCGAGGATGATCGGGTGGATCAGGTAGACCCCGAACGACGCCGAGGACCCCCAGTGCACCGCGCGCGTGGCCCGGGAGTCCGGCCGCCGGCGGCGCAGCCACGCGAGAGCGACCAGCCCCTGCAGCCAGATGGCGCCGGTGCCCCACACCAGCATCATCGGCTGGATGACGTTCGCGGCCAGCCCCGTCTCCGCGCCGAGGTGCAGCTGGAGCGCGTAGGCCCCGAGGGCGAACGCCAGCGCGGCCACGCCCGCGACGACCAGGGGCCGGCGGTGGCGTCCCAGGAACGGCTGCACCCGCTCGAGGTTCCAGGCGACGACCGAGCCGCCCACGACCCAGAACAGGTACGGGACCACGGTGACGTAGGCCCACTCGGCCGCGAACCCGGCGCGGGAGCCGACCGGGTGGGACGCGTGGGCGAACTGCAGCACGACCGCGTCGAGCACCCCGACCACGCCGAGCAGCACGTACGGGTGCGCGGTGCCCGCTCGGCGGAGGCGGTTGAGCAGCGGGAAGACCAGGTAGATCTGCATCGACACCAGCAGGAAGTACAGGTGGTAGGAGGCCTGGCCCAGCACGAGCCCGAACCAGACCCGGTGCCAGAGGACGCCGGCGGTGACCCAGTGCCCGCCGCGCCAGACCCCGTAGAGGACGTAGAGGACCGTCCAGACCACGTAGGGGATCCCGATGAGGCGGAACCGGCGCGGCCAGAACCGGCGCAGGCGCAGGGGGCGGTCACGGACCGAGTACGCGAGCACGAAGCCGCTCAGGAAGAAGAACGCCTCGCGGGTGTAGTGGAAGAGCACCTCGACCGCGTTCGCCGGGACGGCCTGCGACGCGCTGCCGTTGCCGACGTCGTGGACGATCACGACCGCGGCGAAGGTGAGCACGCGGAAGAGGTCGAGCTGTTCCAGGTGTCCGGTCGTCGGCGGGTCGGCCGGTCCGACGGCCCGCCCGACCGGCGTCGCGCCGGCGGTGAGAGCAGTGCTCACCCGCGTTCCCCGCGCCCGACCGGGGCGTCGCCGAACCGGGCGGCCAGGTCCTCGCGGACCGCGCGCCGCGAGATCTTCCCG
>CAXSIB010000429.1:0-3188 GCA_964237095.1 uncultured Actinomycetales bacterium | reverse complement strand
GACATCGAGAAGGGCGTGTTCGACCGGTTCCGGTCGCTGCCGATCGCGCGGTCGGCGCCGCTGGTGGGCGCGGTCATGGCCGACGTCGTGCGCTACCTGATCCTCTGCGCGATGTTCCTCGGCTTCGGCTCGCTCATGGGGTTCCGCATCCAGACCGACGCCGCGCACGCGCTCGCCGCGCTCGGACTGTCGATCGCCTTCGCCCTCTGCTTCTGCTGGATCTCGGTGTTCGTGGGCATGATCGTCCGGACCTCCGGGGCGGTGCAGGGCGTCATGTTCCTGCTGGTGCTGCCCCTCAGCTTCGGCAGCAACGTGTTCGTCTCGACCTCGACGCTGCCGGGCTGGCTCCAGGCGTTCGTGAAGGTGAACCCCATCAGCCACCTCGTGTCCGCGGTCCGCGGGCTGCTCCTCGGCGGGCCCGTCGCGACGCCGGTCTACTGGACGCTCGGCTGGATGGCCGTGCTGCTCGCGGTGTTCGTCCCGCTGGCCCTGCGGGCGTACCGCCGGCGCGCCTGAGCCGGAACCCGCGGGGACCGCACGAAGCCCCGATCGCCGCTGACCGGCCGCTCCCACCGGGGCGGCCGGTCAGGTGCGGTCGGGGTGGATCGCTCCCCGGATGGTGGCCACCGCCTCCGCCCGGGTGCCCGTGAACACCGCCAGCTCCGCGAACCGCGGGGCCCCGAGCTCGGCGCGCAGGGTCGCCACCAGGTCGACGAGGTCGAGGTCCAGACCGACCGGGGTCCCGCGCAGCGACGCCCCCGCGCCCAGGATGCGCGCGGCCAGGACCGCGTCCCCACGGGCGTGCGCGAGGCGGCCGACGGTGGCCCCCACCGAGGCGACGACCGGTTGGTCGGCGGTGGCCACCGCGGCGTCGAGGGCCCCGACCAGTGCGGCCGCGGCCTCGTCGAGCAGGCCGTCGGCGATGTCGATGGACGCTCCGACGGACAGCGCCAGGGCGGTCTCGTGGCCGTCGAAGGGCCCGCGGCGCGACTCCCGGGTCAGCAGCCTCGTCGTGATCCGCTCCCGCACCACGCGGACCTCGTCCGTGCGGCCCGCGCTGCGGAGGATCTGCAGGAGCATCGCGTCGGCGAGGATGCCGCGCGTCCCCGGCCCGCCGCCGGTGTCGCCGCCGCTCGCGATCGCCAGCCCGGCCTGGGTGAGGGCGCCCTCGAGGTCGCCGAGCCACTGCAGGACCCGGGCGAGCTGCAGGCGGGCGAACACGTCGTCCACCGAGGTCCCGATCTCGGCGGCGAGCTCGCCGTTGTGGCGCAGGGACTCGGTGTAGGCCGCCGCGGCCGCGGACAGGTCGCCGGCGTTGACCGCGGCCTGGGCGACCATGGACAGGGCCGCGGACAGGGCCCACCGCTCGCCGACCGGACGGAGGATGTCGAGCGCGGCGTGCGCGTGCCGGTCCAGCGTCGCGGTGTCCCCCTCGTTCTCCCCGACGTTGCCGGCCATCACGTGACCGACCCCGGCCACCCACGCGATCGGGTCCGCCAGCGCCCGGTCCAGAGCGGTCCGCACCCCGTCGCTCCTCGTGAAGAGCTCGAGCACGGGCCGCAGGAGCACCACGAACCTGCGGGCCGGCTCGGGGAGCACCCGGTCGTCGGGGATCCGGGCGTCGAGCTCGGCGATGACCACCCGGAGCCGGTCGGTCATCTCCCCCTCGTCGGCCGGTGCGCCCGGGACGCCGAGGACCGCGGCGGTGATCACGACGATCCCCTGCAGGCACAGGAGCTCGATCCGCCCGGTCTCGGACAGGACGGCGTCGGGTGCGGCCGCGGCCGCCTCGATCGCGACCGACATCGCCGCGTGGGCGTCGGTG
Organism: uncultured Actinomycetales bacterium; assembly: GCA_964237095.1. Taxonomy (GTDB): domain Bacteria; phylum Actinomycetota; class Actinomycetes; order CAXTBU01; family CAXTBU01; genus CAXSIB01. The sequence continues at coordinate 1,363 of CAXSIB010000429.1, read as the reverse complement.
TGCCAGTCCGCGAGCAGCCAGAACCAGGACAGCCGGGCCGTCGTCGCCACGGCGGCGGCGACATCGCCGGCGGCGGCGAGCCGGCGGACCGCGACGGTCAGGTTCTCGCGTTCGGCGACGAGGGCCCGGATCCAGGGGAGCTGACCCGCGGTCCACAGCTCGGGCTCGGCCCGGTCGGCGAGGGCGGCGAAGAACCGGGCGTGCGCCTCGTGCGCCGCGGCGAGACGGCCGCGGTCGGCGAGCCGGTCGACGCCGAACTCCCGCAGGGTCTCGAGCATCCCGTACCGCGCCGACGCCCCGCCGGTCACCGTCAGCAGGGACTTGTCGACGAGGGAGGCGAGCACGTCGGCGGTGTCGTCCTCGCTGCCCGCGGTCGGGTCGACGGCGTGGGCGCCCGCGGCGGTGACGCCCCCGGTGAACACCGAGACGCTCTCCGCGACGTCCCGCTCGACGTCGGTCAGCAGGTCCCAGCTCCACTCGATGACCGCCCGCAGCGTGCGGTGGCGCGGCAGCGCCGTGCGGCTGCCGCCGGTGAGGAGGCGGAAACGGTCGGTCAGCCCGGCGGCGAGGCGGGGGAGCGGGAGCGTGCGCAGTCGCGCCGCGGCAAGCTCGATCGCCAGCGGCAGCCCGTCGAGGCGGCGCACCACCTCCGCGACGTCGGCGGCGGTCGTCGCGTCGAGGACGAACGACGGCCGGGCCGCACTCGCGCGGTCGCAGAACAGCCGGACCGCGTCGTAGCCGGCCACGGCCGCCGGGTCGACGACCTCGGGGCCGGAGCCGGCGCCGGCGCCGTTCCGAGCGGGCACCGGCGGGAACGACAGCGGGGACAGGGGCCACAGGGCCTCGCCGGTCAACGCGAGCGGCTCGCGGCTGGTCGTGAGGACGCGGACGCGCGGGCACGCGGAGAGGATCCGTTCGGTCAGCTCGGCGACGGCGCCGAGCAGGTGCTCGCAGTTGTCCAGCAGCAGCAGGGTCTCCCGGTCGGCGAGGGCCTCCAGGACACGGTCGGTGGGCTCGGCCGGGCGGGTGCGGGCCAGTCGTTCCGAGGACCGCTCGTACCCGCCGACGGCGGACAGGACGACCGCGGGGACGTCGTCGGCCGCGGTCACCGGGGCGAGCTGGACGAGCCGGACGTCGGGGTGCCGGTCCCGGACGCCGCCCTCCCCGGGTCGTTCCCGGTGGACGCGGGGGTCACCGCGGCCGTCGCCGGTCGCCGGCCCCGCCGCCCCCACGGCGGCGGCGACCTCCGTCGCGAGCCGGGTCTTCCCGCACCCCCCCGCGCCGACGATGCTGACGAGGCGGCCCGCGGCGAGCAGCTCCCGGACCGCGATGCCCATCGTCCCCAGACGCTGCGCCAGGTCGG
>CAXSIB010000428.1:0-3189 GCA_964237095.1 uncultured Actinomycetales bacterium | reverse complement strand
AGTACCCCGGCGGCGGGGTGAAGCAGCCGCCGGAGTTCTGCACCGGCTCGAGGAACACCGCGGCGACGGTGTCCGCGCCCTCGGCTTCGATCATCGCCTCGATCTGGTCCGCAGCCCACACGCCGAAGCGCTCGAGGTCGTCGCCGTGCTCGGGAGCGCGGTAGAAGTTCGTGTTGGGCACCTTGAACGTGCCCGGGACCAGCGGCTCGAAGTACTTCTTCGCGTCCGGGATCCCGGTGATCGACAGCGCCCCGGCGGTGGTGCCGTGGTAGGCGATCGAGCGGCTGATGACCTTCGTCTTCATCGGGCGCCCGGTCAGCTTGAAGTACTGCTTCGCGACCTTCCACGCGGTCTCGACGGCCTCGCCGCCGCCGGTGGTGAAGAAGACCCGGTTGAGGTCGCCGGGGGTGTGCGTCGACAGCCGTTCCGCGAGGGTGATCGCCTGCGGGTGGGCGTAGCTCCACAGCGGGAAGAACGCGAGGGTCTCGGCCTGCTTCGCGGCGGCCTGGGCGAGCTCGCGGCGACCGTGCCCGACCTGGACCACGAACAGCCCGGCGAGGGCGTCGAGGTACCGCTTGCCGTTCTGGTCGTAGATGTACGCGCCCTCGCCCTTGACGATGATCGGGACGTCGGCCTCCGCGTAGGAGCCCATGCGGGAGAAGTGCAGCCAGAGGTGGTCGCGCGCCTTGGCCGCCAGCGACAGCTCCGGTGCGGCGTGGTCGGCGGCCGCGGGGGCGGCGGGCGCGGTCTCCGCGGTCGCCTCCGAGGGGGCCGGGGGGGCCGTCGTCAGGGGTTCGGTCACGAGCTGCTCGGTCGCGGTCATGTCCTCGGCTTCGTCCTCGTCCCGCCAGGCGGGTGCGGCCCCGCGCGGGCCACGCCCCGATGGTCCGCCACCACCCCCCGACTTGTCGAGCCCCCGCGCTGCCACCTCCGCGGAAACCCTCGCCGCTGGCCTTGACACCTTCCGATCCGGCACACTGGACCCCGTCCGACGCGTGGATCCGTGGTCTGCGTGTCGGCCGCCACCGGTCTGGACGCCCACCGCGCGCAGACCGCAGAATCGGGTGGTCGCCACCTGACACGTCGGAACACGTCGAACGGAGCCGGGAACGTGCGCATCGGGGTACCGCGGGAGATCAAGAACAACGAGTTCCGGGTGGCGCTGACCCCGGCCGGCGCCGACGAGCTGGTCCGCCGCGGCCACGACGTGGTCGTCGAGGCCGGCGCCGGGGGCGGCTCGTCGCTGCCCGACGAGGACTTCCTCGCGGTCGGCGCGAAGATCCTCCCGACCGCCGACGACGTGTGGGGCACCGCCGACCTCGTCGTCAAGGTCAAGGAGCCGATCGCCGAGGAGTTCGGCCGGATGCGCGACGGGCAGGTGCTCTTCACCTACCTCCACCTCGCTGCCGGGCTGGACTGCACCCGGGCGCTGCTGGACTCCGGGATCACCTCGATCGCATACGAGACCGTGCGCCTGCCGTCGGGCGCGCTGCCGCTGCTGGCACCGATGAGCGAGATCGCCGGCCGGCTCGCGCCCCAGACCGGTGCGGCCGCGCTGCTGCGCCCCGCCGGCGGCCGCGGCGTCCTGCTCGGCGGCGTCCCCGGGGTCCGGCCCGGCAAGGTCGTGGTGATCGGCGCGGGTGTGGCGGGCTCCAACGCGGTCGCGATCGCCGCCGGGATGCGCGCCGAGGTCGTCGTGCTCGACCGGTCGGTCGCCGCCCTGAAGGTGATCGACGAGCTGTACCACGGGGCCGTCCGCACGGTCGCGTCGTCCTCGTTCGCCCTCGAGCGGGAGCTGCTGGACGCCGACCTGGTCGTCGGCGCCGTCCTGGTGCCCGGCGCGAAGGCGCCCAGCCTGGTCAGCAACGAGCTGGTGTCACGGATGAAGCCCGGCAGCGTGCTGGTCGACATCTCGATCGACCAGGGCGGCTGCTTCGCGGACTCCCACCCGACGACGCACGCCGAGCCGACCTACCCCGTCCACGGCTCGCTGTTCTACTGCGTCGCGAACATGCCGGGCGCGGTGCCGCACAGCTCGACCTGGGCGCTGACCAACGCGACGCTCCCCTACCTGGTGGAGCTGGCCGACCACGGCTGGCCGGACGCGCTGCGGGCCGACCCGGCCCTCGCCGGCGGCCTGGCCACCACCGCCGGCCGGCTGACGTCCGCGCCGGTCGGCGCCGCCCACGACATCCCCGTCGTCGGGCTCGAGCAGGTCCTCGCGGCCTGACCCCCCATCCCCTCGGCTGCCCGGCCGGCCGCCCGGGGTCCGCGGCGCCGGCGGGCCCGGTGGCCGCCCAACCGAGCCGGGCCGATCGGCCCGGTCGCCGAGCGGGCACCTCCACACGAGGTCGGGGCCCCTGGGACGGAAGGGAGCACCACCCGCACCACCCGTCCCGACCCCGCGCGTTCGTGCTCGCATCGGCCGCCCCGGCGCCGTTGGTCGGGCTGGCCGCCCGTCCCGGACTCCGCAGCGGGGGTCGGCCCGGAGCGTGCGGCCGTCAGCGAGACGATGGCCGGGTGAGCAGCGTCCTCGGGGTCGACGTGTGCCGGGGCGCGTGGGTCGGGATCCTGCTCGACCTCGAGACCGACCCGGACCCCGATCCCGCGCCCGAAGCCGACCCTGGGAGGAGCACCGGCCACAGCGCTCGCACTGGTACGGGTGACGGCAGGGCCGTCGCCGGCGACCGGCCCGGCCTCGTGCGCGGGCTGTACGCCGAGCGGATCGCCGACCTCGTCGCCGCGGCCTGCGCCGTCGCGCCCGGCGGGCTCGCCGCCGTCGGGATCGACATCCCGATCGGGCTGCCCGACGTCGGCCGGCGGCGGGCCGACGGCCTGGCCCGCGCGCTGCTCGGGCCGCGCGCGTCCTCGGTGTTCCCGGTGCCGGTGCGGGCCGCCGTCGAGGAACCCCTGCACGCACGGGCCTCCGCGGTGAACGTCACCCTGACCGGGCTGGGGATCTCACGGCAGTCCCACGGGCTGCGCACCGCGATCCTCGACGTCGACAGCTGGCTGCGCGGCGGCGGGCCGGGCGGGCTCCCCGTCGTCGAGGTGCACCCCGAGCTGAGCTTCGCCACCCTCGCCGGCGCCCCGCTCGCCCACGGGAAGAAGTCCTGGTCGGGCGGCGAGCAGCGCCGCCGGCTGCTCGCCGCCGCCGGGATCGCCGTCCCGGTCGACCTCGGGCTCGCC
>CAXSIB010000427.1:0-3190 GCA_964237095.1 uncultured Actinomycetales bacterium | reverse complement strand
GCCCACCTCGCCGCCGTCCTCATCTGGCTCCGACCCTTGGGAGACACGCCCTAGCGGCGGTGCCGTCCCGTCCGCCGCTTCCTGCCTGTCCGAGCCGTGGGCCCATCCTTGTCCGCCGGGTCCCCCTCGTCGTGCTCCGCTGCCGCCCTGAAAAGCTCGACGCAGAAGACACTGGCGATGCCCGCAAACCCGAACAGCAGCAGGTAGACCCCTACGAACGGGGAGAGTTGATCTCGCTCGCGCGCCAAGGACGACAGGGCAAGCACCTCGTCCGCGACTTGGGTGACCACGTAGAAGAGCGCGATGAGTGAGTAACGGTAGGCCGATCGCCTGTTGAAGCTAAAGCCGCCGTCCTCGTTGGCTAGATCGTTGAGGTAGGCCGTCCAAGTGAAGGCGACGATCGGCACCGCGGTCGCCACCACCACCCAGAGGTCGCCGTGATACTCCGTTGCGCTCATCCGCCCGCCTCCCTCCGGTGACCTCCCACAACGTCTACCGCACGGGCAGCGCGGCGCCGTCTCCCGCCACGCCGGAGCGCCCCGGCCCCCGGACGGGGGTCGGGGCGCTGGCCGCGCAGGTGGGTCCTCAGGCGCCGGGCAAAGGTTCCGGCGAGGTCCCGCCTTCGCTCCGCCGGGCGCATGAGTAGCCCGGCGGTGACGTTCACGCGGAGTGGGTGGCCTACTCGGCGACGAGCAGGCGCAGGGCGCGGACCCGGAGGGCGAGCCCGTCGGGGTCGACCGCCTTCCCCTCCGGCTCCGGGTCCGGCGGCGGGCAGTCGCACGCGGCGCCGAGCGCCACGGCGGCGTCGTGGATGGCCTGGCCGGTCGCCAGGGTGTCCGCGTCCACGGTCAGGCGGCCGGGGTGAGGGTGACCTTGCAGAAGGCCGCGGGCCGGGTCACGGCGAGGGCCTCGCGCAGCTCGCATCGCAGGGTGGTCCGGTTCGTCTCGAAGTTCGTCCCCGACTCCGAGGACGCCTGGACGACCATGCCGAGCCGGACGTAGAGCAGGGCCCCGAGTGCGAACGCACCGACGACGGCGGTGCCCTGCGGCATGTCGGTCGTCTCGATCACGTTGCAGCCCCACAGGGTCGGGGTAACCGACTCCGTCGGGTCCGGCGCGAGCAGGTAACGGCCCTGGGTGTCCTTCGCCCGGCGCAGCGCCGACCAGTCCGCGGGGTGGATGACGATGCCGTCGGCCTTCGCGTAGGCGGACCCGACCCGGACGTCGGTGAGGGCCTGCTCCACGGTGTCCAGGACGGACTCCCCGGCGGCCGCGGTGCGGGTCAGCCCGGCCGCGGTGACGATGCCGAGCATGTTGGTCCCGACCCCGGAGCCGGTCAGGATCTGGGTGTTCTCGGCCATGACGACCGACCGCATGAGTTCGGCGGACACGATGGTCGAGAAGTCGGGGAAGTCCTGGAGGGACTCGTCGTTGACGGTCATGAGCCCGGCCAGCTTCACGGCCGGGACGGTCAGGAGGTTGGTGTTCAGCCCGATGAGCGGCTTCTCCCCGCCGGGGGCGGTGGGACCCGCGTTGCCGGTCTGGCCGGTGATCTGCGGGAAGGTGACGACCGGGGTGTCGAGGGCGACCCCGGGGAACAGGGTCGCCACGCGGGTCGGCTCCACGATGCGGCCGACGAGCGGCGCGAGGGTCGGCGGGACGTACCCGGTGAGGTTGTCCGCGCCGGCTTTCGTGTCCACGCGGAGGGTCTGGCGGGACACCGCGGCGGAGTGCAGACCCTTCATGACCGGCTCCGTGAGGGTGAGCGGGGCGACCCGCTGGACGCCGGCACCGAACACGGACCCGCCGGCACCCGGGAAGGTCATTCCCTCCAGGGAGTCCCCGGCGCCGATGAGCCGGTTCGGGGCGGCGGCGGCCCACGTTTCGATGATGGTCTTCCGCTCCGCGACGGCGGCCTCGATCTGGGCCATGCGGGCGGTCTTTCGGGCGACGCTCATGCGAGCGGTGGTGAGGGTCTGAGCTTCCGCGACGAGCGCGCGGATATCGGAACGGGCCTGCACGACACGGGACATGGGGTACTCCTGGGATTGGGTGCGCGAGACCGCGCAGGGGCAGGGAAGGTCAGGGACCCGGCAACCGTCCGTCGTGGACGTGCCGATCGACGCGGCCGGCGTGCACCGCGGACACCACGCCTCTCCCGGAGGGTCCGGCCTCGTCACATGAGCGGCGACAACGGCTCCGTGACGGCCACCTCGCGGCGGCGGTTCGGTAGCGGTTGCGATGCGACTCGACAGTCCGGCAGCGTCCGATCAAAACGTCACGCTCAGCCTACGGCGCGGCGTCCCCGGCGGGGTGGCGCAGCTCCGTCGCGTAAACGGAGCACGCGAGGTCGAGCACCTGCCGGCGGACGGCCAGCTCGTCGCGGTCCTCGTCGGTGCCGCGCGACCACCACGAGAGCAGCGCTCTCCCGACGGCGGCGGCGGCCCGGGGCACCATCCGGTCCGGGTGGTCCCGGGCCCCCGCGTCGAGCTGGTCCAGGACGGCGGTCAACGTGACCGGAGGCGCGTCCCGCTGGAGCCCGTCGGTCAGCCGGGACAGCGCGACGAGAGCAACGCTCTCCGGGGAGGTCACGGCGTCAGCCCGCGAACGGGTTCGTGTCGTCGGGCGCCGCGTCCGGCGCGCCGAGCCGGGACTCCGCCGACGGGGTGAGCCCGTACTCCGCGCACCACGCCCGGAACTCCCGGGACGCGGCTTCCTCGACGGCCACCCACGGGGCGCGGCCGAGACCCTGGGAGTTCGTCGCGAGCAGTCCCGCTCCACCGTCATGCGGTGCGCCTGGCGCCACCGCGAGTAGGTCTCGCACGCGACCCGCAGCCCGGGACCGTCCAGTGGGCGCAGGACGTCGGCGCGGGACAGCTCTGCGACGAACATGTCCCACATCTCCGCGGCGTCGGCGGTGAGGTCGCCGGGCTTGTCCGGTGGGATGCGCCGCAAGTTGGGCGCGTTCTTGATCTTGCGGCCCCCGGAGTCACGGGAGATGCCGTCCTTCCCGGTCCCGCGTCCCTCCAGCAACTTGAGGGCGACCGGGCGGGGTCGGGGACTGGGCATGGCGGGTCCTCCCGGGCCGTGACGTGTCGAGGTGGGCGAGGGGCAAGGTCCGGCTTGGGCCGTCACACACGCGACCACCGGTGGCGGTGTCCACGCGATTTGGGCTGGTGATTTCTCGGCA
>CAXSIB010000426.1:0-3201 GCA_964237095.1 uncultured Actinomycetales bacterium | reverse complement strand
CCGACGCCGACCGCTTCCCGGCCCTGCACCGGGCGCTCGCCCCCGGCGCGCTCGACGACGGCGACGAGCCCGACGCGGGCTTCGACTTCGGCCTGGCGCGGATCCTCGACGGCCTCGCCGTGCTCGTGGACACCCCGACCGCGGACGCGGCCCCGGCCGGTCCGGCCCGCGCCCGCCGCCGCGCCCGGTAGCCGCATCCGGTGGAGGCGTCCGGCAGGTGGGGGTCCCGGTGGGCCACCGGCAGTCCCGGGTGCTTGGCTGGTGACGAGCCGGGCGGTCCTGACGCCGCCCGGACCGCCCCCGGCACCGGTGGCACAGGGACGACGTGGAGGTCGGGCATGCGTGACGCACTGCAGGCGGGGACGGTCACGATCACCGGCGCCGGGGGTGACGAGGTCGAGGCCTACACCGCGCAGCCACTCGACGCCCCGGCGAGGGGCGGGGTCGTCGTGATCCACCACATGCCCGGCTACGACCAGTGGAGCAGGGAGGTCGTCCGCCGGTTCGCGGTGCTCGGCTTCGCCGCGGTGTGCCCGAACCTGTACTGGCGGGAGGCGCCCGGCGCCGACCCGGACGACGCCGCGGCGACCGCCCGGGCGCAGGGTGGGGTGCCGGACGACCGCCTCGTCGGGGACGTCGGCGGGGCCGCGGCGTACCTGCGGGCGCTGCCCGGGGCCACCGGGAAGATCGCCACCATCGGGTTCTGCTCGGGAGGCCGCCAGTCGGTGCTGGCCGGCTGCGCGCTGCCGATCGACGCGGTCATCGACTGCTACGGCGCGTTCGTCGTCGGCGTCCCGCCGGAGGGGTTCCCACTCGAGGTGACCGCGCTCTACGACCGGCTGCCCGAGCTGCACGCGCCGGTGCTCGGCCTGTTCGGCAACGAGGACAAGTACCCGACCCCGGCGCACGTGGACGAGCTCGACCGGATCCTCACCGACCAGGGCACGCCGCACGAGTTCCACCGCTACGACGACGCCGGGCACGCGTTCTTTGCCGTCGACCGCCCGAGCTACCGCCCGGCCGCGGCCGTCGACGGCTGGGACCGGATCAGGACGTTCCTCGACACGAACCTGGCGGGCTGACCGTGTGCACCTACACGACCGAGCACGCGGTGGTCGAGGGCAGCGGCAAGGGCGCTGACGGCTGGTTCGGGCTGCGCACGGCGACGGTCTACTTCGACCACCCGGTGCACGCGCAGGCCGAGCACACGCTGAACATCGACTTCGCCGACGCGGCCCGCGGCCCGGCGGCGCGGGTCGCGGTCGAGCTGACGGCGCAGTCCGCGCTGGCCCTCGTCGACGCCATCCGCGCGGCGCTGGCGGCGGTCCCGCCGGAGCTGTCCGGCGTCGACGTCGGCCCGGCCGGCCCGACCCGCGCGCCGGAGCCGCTCCCGGTCTGAGGCCGCGGCCCGGCGGCACGTGACCACCGGACCGGACCCGCCCGGACGCACGGAGGCCGGTGCCCGCCCCACGGCGGCGCACCGGCCTCCGTCCGCCCGCGGCGGGCGGCGGCTCAGCTGGTCGTCGTGCCGGTGTGCTCGGCCTCGTAGGTCTTCGGGTCCCCGGTGCCACCGCCGAGGGGGTCCTTGTTGCCCAGCGCGGTCTCGGCCGGGAGCTCCTCGATGTCCTTGCGGGCCCTCTCGGCCAGGTCGTCCTTCGCGGTCTCCGCGTTCTCCGAGGTCATGCGTGTCCTCTCCAGCGCTGTCCGGGTCGTGCCGGGGCGGTCCGGCCGCCGGTCCCGGCGACCCGGTGCCCCGCCCCGACTCTGCTCCGCCGACCCGGCGGTTGTCATCTACCCGGTGCGGGCTCGCCGCGACTCAGTGGCCGGGCTGCACCGGCAGGTCCTTCGCGTACGACCAGGCCGCCTCGGCGCCCAGGTGCCCGACGTGGGCGACCTGCACGCCCGTGCCGACCGCGGCGACCGTCGCGAGGACCGCGACCGCGACGGACAGCGCGGACCGCGGGTCGAGGTGGCCCCGCGCGACCGGCCCCGGGGTCCAGGGTGCCCGGGGGACTCGCTCGGCGGCGCGGGGGAGGACGGCCGCCCCCAGCGGCCGGGGCCGACCCGGGCCGGTCCGGCCGACACCGGCACGGCCGACGCCCGCGGTCGAGCGCGCCGCGTACCGGTCGGCCGCGAACAGCACAACGGTCATCACCGCGAGCGCGATCGCCCACGGCAGCAGGTCGTCCGCCGCCGCGGCGTGCTTCTCGATCAGCGGGCTGGTCGGGAGCTGGTCCCGCAGTTGCTCCCCCGAGCTGGTGGTCAGCGGGACGAGGACGACCGACACGATCCCGGCCAGCGGGAGCAGCAGACCGGCCCGCGCCCGGACCCGCCCGGAGAACGCGCAGAGCAGCAGCAGGAGCGTCGTCAGCGGCAGCAGCACCACCGTCGCGTGGACGATCAGGGCGTGCGTCGGCAGCCCGAGCACGGTGTGGGGCACCAGCTCACCGGTCGCCATCAGGCCGCCCCGGCGAAGACCTTGCCGTCCGTGACGTGGACGGCCACGGCGGGCAGCGGCGCGGGCGCCGGGCCCGAGAGGACCCTGCCGGTCGCGGAGTCGTAGACCGAGCCGTGGCACGGGCAGTCGAGCGTCTTCCCGGCCGGCGCGACGGTGCAGCCCAGGTGGGTGCAGATCGCGCTGAACGCGACGGCCTTCCCCGCGGTCGGCTGCGCGACGAGGATCGGCTTGCCGGCGGCGTCCTTCGCGGCGACCGCCGAGCCGACGGGGATGGCGGCCAGCCGGGCCAGCGCGGCGTCGTCGGCGCCGGCCGCGGCCGACGGGCCGGCCGCACCGTCGGGGCTGTCGGTGCTGTCCGCGGACGGGCTCGGGTCGTCGTCCCCGTCCCCGTCGTCGGAGGGGGACGCGGCGGTCGTCGGGCCCGCGGCGGCGGACGTGACGGCGGTGGTCGCGGTCGGGGCCGCGGCGGTGGTCGGTCCGCTGCCGGAGCTGCTGCCGCAGCCGGCCAGGGTGAGCGCGCCGCCGGTGACGGCGAGGGTGCCGGTCGCGGCGAGGGCGCTGCGGCGGGTGAACGGTCGGTCGACGGACACGGGCTCTCCTCCGGTGGGTCTCCGGGCCGCGGTCGGCGACCCGGTCGACGGGGTGAGACCGTCCCGCCGGGGACGGGTGGGACGGTCTCCCCTGCGACACGGCCGTGGCGGGCGGGCGGTTCACCCGGCCCGGCGACGTCCGGCGGGCGTCCG
>CAXSIB010000425.1:0-3204 GCA_964237095.1 uncultured Actinomycetales bacterium | reverse complement strand
CAAGGCGCTGGTCAAGGACGCCCCCCGGGTCGAGGCCGACCAGGAGCTCACCTCCGCCGAGGAGGACCGGCTCTACCAGCACTACAGCCTCGGCGCCGGCACCACCACCGGTATGACGACTGCCGCGGCGACAGCCCCGGTCGCCGCCGCGCCGGCGAAGGGCCGCGCTCAGGTGCAGGACGACGCGATGACCCGCTCGGAGGAGCGCCTGCGCGTCGGCACCCAGCAGGTCGAGGGCGGCCGGGCGAAGCTGCGCAAGCGGATCGTGACCGAGAACGTCAGCACGACGGTCCAGGTCCACCACGAGCGGCCCGTCCTGAGCAGCGAGCCGATCACCGAGGCGAACCGCGCCAAGGCGATGGACGGCTCGGTCCTGCACGAGGCCGTGCACGAGGTCGTCCTGCACGACGAGAAGCCGGTCGTGACCAAGGAGACCGTGCCGGTCGAGCGGGTGCGCCTGGGCACCGAGACCGTCACGGAGAACGTGCAGGTCTCCGAGCAGGTCCGCAAGGAGCAGATCGAGGTCGACGACAGCGAGATCACCGGCGGCAAGTCCGGCACCACCCGCCGCTGACCGCGGACCAGCCCCGGCTGCCGGCCGGGTAGGCCCATAAGCCACCCGGCCGGCGCCGCCGGTACACACCCCCGGCCGTGAGCATGCCGGCCGCTCGCCGACAACCCGCCGACACCCCTGCCGATCAAGGGGATTGATCCTGCACTTGGAGGCAGCTGTGAACAGCAAAGATGCTCCTGACGGGCAGGCCCCGGACGGGCAGGCCCTGGCCGGGACTGCCCTGGCCGGGACTGCCCGGGAGCGGGCGGCGCTGGTGGTGCTGCACGAGCAGCGCCTGCGCACCGGTGTGGTGCGGGTCCCGACCGAGCGGGTCGTGCTGCGCCGCCGGATCGTGACCATCGTCCGGCAGGTCGAGGTGAGCGTGCGCCGCGAGGAGCTCGAGGTCGACCGGGTCCCGCTCAACGACCAGCACCCGGAGGCCGTGGCCGCTCCCGCCCGGCCGCTGGTGATTGTGCTGTCGGAGGAGGCCCCGGTCGTGCAGGTCACGACCCGCCCGTACGAGCAGGTCACCGTCCACCTGGACACCCTCACCGGCAGCCGGCAGGTCACCGAGACGCTGGCCTCCGAGCGCGTCGAGGTCCTCACCGACGTCACCGACGTTTCCCCCGAACCCGGTCGCGCCATCACCTGACGCGGCGGCCGCGGACCAGCCGCGGGCCGCCTGACCGGCCCGCCCCCATTCCTTTCCCTGAGAGGCGCCACGATGCCCGACTTCGACTCCGGCTCCCGCCGGATCACCAGCCCCACCCCGCTCAGCGACCTGTCCGCTGTGGACACCGGACACCCCGATGTCCAGCGCCCGAACGCGTTCCACACCGAGAAGGTCCGGGTTGACACCGTCCGGGTCGAGCATGTCCCCGACCGGCCATCAGCCCCCCTGCCGCCCGCTGCGCCGGCCCGATCGGCCCCGGTCAGTTCCGCCCCGCACCGTGACCCGCTGCCCGAGGTCCGGCCGGCCCGGGCTGCGAAGACCAGCGCCGCCGCCGTGTTCGGGCTGGTGTTCGGTCTCGCGGCGCTGTTCTGCGCGTTGACCGCGATCCTGTCCGCGGCCGCGATCCTGTTCGGGATCCTCGGGCTGATCCTGGCCGCGGTCGGGATCACGATGGCCAAGCGGCCCGGGATCACCGGCCGGGGCGTCGCGATCGGCGGGCTGGTCACCGCGCTACTCGGGCTGATCCTGGGCGGCGTCGTCCTGGGCGGGATCACCGCAGTCGTGAACAACAAGACCCAGCTGGACCGGATCAGCAAGTACCTCGACAACCAGCGGGCGAAGCTCCCCAGCACCGACCAGGTCCGTAACAAGGTCGACAACACCATCAACCAGTAGCCCCACACCCCCCGGTCCCGTCCGCGCGCGCGACGGCCGGGAGCCTTACCCAGCCCACGCCCGGCACCGTCGGGCTGCCGGCCATGACGGCTCACCGAGCTGCTGGAGGGCCGTGTTCACCTACGACAGGAGAGTCTCATGAGAATGACCAGCAGAGCACTGTGGATCGGCGTCGGCTACGTGCTAGGCGCCCGCGCCGGCACCGGCCGTTACGACCAGATCGTTGCCGCCACCCGCAAGTTCGCCGGGCGGCCCGAGCTCCAGGCCTACCTCGCCCCGCTGACCGACCGGCTCCGCCGCACTACCCCTACCGGACCGCCCGCCAGCCCGGCAGCAGCCACCCCCGCGGCGACAAGCCCGGTGTCGCCAAGCCCGGTCTCGCCAAGCCCGGTGTCGCCAAGCCCAGTGTCGCCGAGCCCGGTGTCGCCGAGCCCGGTGTCGCCGAGCCCGGTGCCGACAGGCCCCGGGTCGCCAGGGCCGGCGCCGTCAGCTCCGGTGACGCGTCCGCTGGCCAGCACTGTCAGCCCGGCCGGCAACCCGGCCACGAGCAACACGCCCGGTGCCACGAGCACTCAGCCGGGCCCGACGGCTGCCCGACCGCAGGCCGCTACCCCGGCCGCGGCGCCTACCCCGGCCGCGGCGCCTACCCCGGCCGCAGTGCCCACCCCAGCCGCGGTACCGAGCAAGGCTCGGCTCAACAAGCGCCCAGCGTCGCGGTGAGCCGGCCCCGCACACCAAAAGACGTGGACGCGGCTGTGGTCCAGGCGCCCTCGCCCCTGACGCCGCGGCGGTCCCGACGGGCTTCGCCGGTGCCGCGCTCGACGGTGCCGCAGCCGAAGGTGCCGCGCCCGACGGTGCCGCGCCCGAAGGTGCCCGCCGGTTTCGACTTGACCCGCCCGTCCACCCGCCGCCGGCGCACGAGGCGCCGGCGTTCCTCCGGAGGTCCGTTCATGGCACGTCACACCCTGGCCCGTTCCCTGCACGACGTCGGTCTGGCGACCTGGTTCGGCGGTGCGCTGATGGGCGCCGTCGGCCTGAACGGCGCCGCCGCGTCCCTGCGCGACCCGTACGAGCGGTCCAGCGCCGCGACCGTCGGCTGGAACCGGTGGGCGCCGGTCAGCGCCGCCGCGATCGGCGTGCACCTGATCGGCGCGGTGCAGCTGCTACGCACCGAACGGGGCCGGATCCGCCGGCAGGACGGCGTCGCCAAAAGCAGCGCGATCAAGACGGTCCTGACCGCCGCGGCGTTGGGCACCACCGCCTACAGCGGGGTGCTGAACCGGCACATGGCCGCCGCCGGCGC
>CAXSIB010000424.1:0-3212 GCA_964237095.1 uncultured Actinomycetales bacterium | reverse complement strand
TCCGGGTCGGTGCACACGTGACCCTGCGACACCGGGTCCTCGGCCCGGCGACGACCGCGGCCCCCGGGCCGCCGGCCGAGGTCACCGACGAGGTGACGGCCGGGGTGACGGCCGGCGCCGACGTCGGGGCGGCGGCCGCCCCGGCCGCCGCCGCACGGGTGGACGGACAGCCCGCCCTGCCCGCCGAGCTGCCCCCGGGCCTCCCCGCGGACCTCGTCCCGGAAGAACCGGACGAGGCCCTCGCCGACCAGGTGCTGGCCGACCTCGTGGGCACGGTCGTGGCCGTCGGACCCGACCGCTCGGTGGTCCGCCGGGCGGCCGGTCCGGAGGTCTCCGTCCGCCACGACCTCGTCATCGCCGTCCGGGAGCTGCCCGCCGCCCCCCGGCCCGCCCGCGCGCCGGACCGCGTCGCCCTCGAGCAGATCGCGGCGGCCGCCTGGCCGGCCACCGAGGCCGCGCTGGTCGGGGACTGGCTGCTGCGCGCCTCCGGCGGCTGGACCCGTCGGGCCAACAGCGCCCTCGTGGTCGGCTCACCCGGCATGCCTCTGCGGCGGGCGCTCGACACGTGCCGCCGCTGGTACGCCGAGCACGGGCTCCCGCCGCTGCTCTGCGTGCCGCTCGTGCCGACGGCGGCCCCGCCGGCGGCGACCGACGCGCCGCGGTGGCTGCCCGCGCCGCGCGGGCAGCGGGCCGAACCGGCCGTCGTCGACCCCGACCCGGCCGGGTCCGCCTTCGGGGTGTTCGCGGAGCTGGGCTGGACGGTGGGCCACCCCACCCTGGTGCTCACCGCCCGTACCGCCGACGTCCTCGCCGCCATGGACCCGGGCGACCCGGGCGACCCGGGCGTGGCCGGGTACCGGGTCCGCCTCGACGAGGCTCCCGGGCGGGCGTGGCTCCACGACTACCGCGGCGCTGACGTCGACCCTGCCGCCGCCGGGGTGCTCGCGGGTCCGCCGCCGCCGGCCCGGGTCCGCTTCGCGACCCTGCTCGAGGACGGCGGGGACCGCGACGACGGTGTCGGCGGGAGCGGGAGCGGTACCGGAGCGGGTCTCGTCGCAGGCCTCGCGGGCCGCGGGCGGGCCGTCACCGACCGCGGCTGGGTCGGACTGTCCGCGGTCGGGATCGCGGCCTCCCGGCGCCGCGGCGGGCGCGGCCGGGCACTGGTCGCCGCGCTGCTGCTCGACGGGCTGCGCCACGACGGCGTCCGCAGCTACGTCCAAGTCGAGCGCGAGGACGCCGGCGCCGTCGCGTTCTGGACCCGCCTCGGGTACGAGCGCTCCCACGAGGACGTCTACCTGACCGGCCCGGCCTGACCCCGGTCACCGGCACGTGGCGTGAGACACCCGCTGAGCGGGTAGTGCACGCCACTCGGCCCGGCCCGAACGGCCCGGGCGGGCCGCCGACCCCACCGGCCCGCGCCGGCGTCAGCGGCAGGTGACGGTGGGCAGTGCGGTGTAGGTGACGGTCCGGGCGTCGGATTCCACGAGCGTCCCGGCCCGGCTGACCTTCCGCTGGACCAGCACCGAGAAGCCGGGCACCCCGGTCGACGGCACGCAGCCCGCCTTCGTGGAGCCCGTCGCGGTCCCGGGGTCGGTGACGCCGGACCGCGCCGAGATCGACGCGGTCACGGTGAACCACGGCGTGCTGAACAGCTCGATGCGGACCGAGCCCCGGGTCTTCGCCGTCGCCGGCCGGACGGTCACCTGGAGGTAGGCGCCGTAGGGGGTGTCGTTGGCGACGACCAGGTCGATGGCCGGGTAGGAGACGGTCGCGTCGCGGCCGTCGGGCGCCGACCCGGACCAAACCCCGGCGGCCTGCCGCGTCGGGACGGCCCAGCCCGCGGCGTAGGCCCCGTTGAACAGGGCGGTCGCGGCCACCGCGACGCCGCCCCCCAGGGACCGGCCGTACCGGCCGCCACTGATGACGACGCCCGGGACGTAGCCGCGGCCCGCGGTCCGCTCCCCCACGGCGGCGTTGAAGCTGAGCTGCTGGCCCGGCCGGACGACCAGCCCGTCCAGGGCCGCGGCCGCCCGGGCGACGTTCGTGTCGTAGCCCGCCCGGTCGTCGAAGGTGACGGTGGCGGCGGCGGTGACCGAGCGGATCCCCAGCGCCGCCAAGGCGGCGGTGGTCACCGGCGGCGCGATGGGCGCGCGGGTCACCACGACCGACCGGGCGGGCCCCCGGGCGACCGCGGCCCGGGCGACGGCGGCCGCGAGCACCGCGTCGGGCACGGTGACACCGTCGACCGCCGGGACGACCACGGCCCGTCGGCCGACGATCCGGAAGGTCGCCGAGCGCGGCGCGGTCTGCAGCTGGGCCAGCTGGGCGACCGCGGTCCGGCGCAGCACCGCGGTCTGCACCCCGACGACGAAGCGCCCGGTGCGGTCGGCGGTGAGGGTGAGCGCGGGGACGACCTGCGCGACCGGGAACACCACGGCCCGGCCGGGGACCCGCAGCGTCAGCGGGCCGGACAGCGCCGGTCCGGCCAGGGACCTCGCGGCGGACTGCACCCCCGCGGTGGTCGTGCGCGGCGTGACGGACACCGTCGGCGCGGCCACCGTGGCCTCGCGGGCCTGGAACGCCGTGACCAGGGCCGTGCCGAGCGCCGTCGGGTCGACGCGCCGCCCGGGCAGCGGGTCGACGGTCTGCACCTGCGTGCCGGCGAAGCTGACCGAACCCTCGCGGGCGGGCTGGTCGTAGCCCTCGGCGATCCCGGCCGTGGTCCGGGCCAGGGCGGTCGCGTCGAGGCGGACGACGAGGTTCCGGCGGCTGGACTGGGCGAACAGCTCCCGGAGCAGGTCCCGGGGGTCCCGGCTGGCGGTGGCGCCGGCCCGGGCGACCGACAGCGCGGTGTCGTAGGTCAGCCCGGCCGCCGACGGGGTCACGGGCACGTCGAGGGAGTCCCCGGTCACCTCGATCGGCGTGTCGGACCCGCGGCCGACGCCGGCGCCGGTGTCGAGACGGCGGTCGAGCAGGGCGGTCGCCCCCGCCGCGTCCAGGCCGCCGACGTCGATGCCCCCGACGGAGGTGTTGCGCGGGACGCGGTCGTGGGCGAGGGCGTAGAGGGCCGCGTAGGCGCCGCCGCTCACCACCGCGATGCCGAGCAGCACCGCGACGGCGGCCAGCCAGGGGTGTCCGGAGCGGTCGCGCGGCGGCCGCTCGGCCCCCTCGTCCATCGCGAGCTCGCGGCGCTGGGCCCGGCTGACGCGGCG
>CAXSIB010000423.1:0-3217 GCA_964237095.1 uncultured Actinomycetales bacterium | reverse complement strand
CTCGTGCAGGATCTTGCCGGGCTCGGCGTCGTCGGCCGCGGTCGTGGTGGTGGCGCGCGCGCGCGGGTACCGGCTCCGGGTGGCCGCGCTCGCCGCGACCGCGCTCGTCGCCGTCTACTACGAGCTGCTGCAGGCCTACGTGCGCCACGACCCGGGCCACGACATCGCCGGGCAGTCCCTCGCGGTGCTCGTCGCGCTCGCGTTCCTGGCCGGCAGCCGGGGGGCCGGACGCCCGGCCCCGACCGACACGGCTCCCGCCGACGCGGCGTCCGCCGAACCGGGTGCCGCAGGTGCTCCCGGCGCCGACGCGGCCGCCGTCGGAGCACCCGAACGGCTCGGGGGGCGCGGTGCCGCGGCGGCGCAGGGCGGGCTCGCGGTCCTGTGCGCAGCGGCCCTCGTGGTGACCTTCGTCGCGTCCGCGCCGCCGACGCTGCACACGTTCCAGCCGTCGTCGCGCCTGCACGCGCTGCACGTCGACGCGCACCGGATCCTGCACCCGGCCGCACAGTCCCGGTCGGTCCGGGTCGGCTGGGCGCGGGTGCGCCGGACCGACCCGCTGCCGCCGACGGTGGTCGCCCTGCTGCGCGGGCGCCCCGTCGTGCCGGTGCCGTACGCCATCAACGGGCCGGTCGCCCGGGGGCTGGACGTCGTGACGCTGCCCGTGCCGCAGACCTACTCCGCCTACACGGCCTACCTGGACCGCCTGAACACCGCGGCCCTGCTGCGTCCCGGCGCCCCGGCCGTGCTCCGCCGGACGGTCGCCCTCCGCGGCGCCTACGACCCCGCGTGGGAGTCCCCGCTGTTCCTGACCACCCTGCTCTGCCGGTACCGCGAGCAGCTCGTCGCCGGGGACTACCAGGTGCTCGTCCCGGGCGCCCCGCGGTGCGCGGTGTCCGACACCGTGCTGGCGACCCGGACGGTGACCGCGGGCCAGACCCTCGTCGTCCCGCGCCCCGCGCGCCCCGGGGACGGCGTGACCATGACGATCGTCGCCCACCCGTCCCTCGCCGCGCGCGTGGCGACGGCCGTCGCCCGCCAGCCCCGGCCGTGGACGGTCCTCATCGACGGCGACGCGCGGCAGTACGCGATGGCCCCCCGCGGGGTCGGCGAGCCGATGGTGGTCGTGGTGCCGCCCGGGCTGTGGAGCCCGGGCACCTACGACGGCGGGGACGACGCGACGCTGCGGTTCACCGGCGTCCCGCGCCTGACCGTCACCTTCAGCGAGCTGGTGCGCACCGGCTCCCGACCGACGAGCTGACGAGCTGACGAGCTGACACGGCAGCGGCCCCGGACCCCTGGTGGGGTCCGGGGCCGCCGGGTCGTCCGGGTGGCGCCCGACGCTCAGGCCTCGACGGGCCTGGGCATCGACACCGTCGATGTCTCGGCCGTCGTCTCGAGGGAGACCGGCGCGGACGGGGTGTCCCGACGGGCGTTGACGAGCAGGACGACCGAGACCAGCGCGGCGACCAGCAGACCGAAGCCCACGAAGAACGCGACGTGGTAGCCGTGGATGTAGGCCAGCGGGGTCTGCTTCGCGACGTCCGCGGCGGCCGTGGCGTGCACCGCGAGGAATCCCGAGACCGCACTGACGTACAGGGTGTTCAGCAGCGCGGTCCCGAGGGAGCCGCCGATCTGCTGGGTGGTGTTCAGCAGGGCGCTCGCCACCCCGGCGTCGTGGTTCTGGACCCCCTTGAGGGCCAGGCTGGACAGCGGGACGAACACGAGGGCGAGCCCGGCGCTCATGACGAGCTCACCCGGCAGGACCGTCGTGGCCCAGCTGGAGGTGTCGGTGATCCGGGTGAAGGAGAGCATCCCGATCGCGGCCATCACGAGGCCGAGGGTCATCAGCGGCTTGGGCCCGAAGCGGGGCAGCAGCGTGGAGGTGAAGCCCGCGGTGACGATGAGCCCACCGCTGAAGGGCAGGAACCCCAGACCCGACTTCAGGGGCGACCAGCCGAGGTTGATCTGGAAGTAGTAGGTCAGGAACAGGAACATCGCGAACAGGCCGGCCCCGAGCAGGAGCGAGGCGATGTACGAGCCGGCGCGGTTGCGGTCGAGCACGACCCGCATCGGCAGCAGCGGGTGGGTCGAACGCAGCTCCACCAGGACGAACGCGACGAGCAGGACCACGGACAGGCCGAGGTAGCCCAGCGTCGCCGGGGACAGCCAGCCGACGCCGGCCTTGGCCGCCTCGGTGAACCCGTAGACCAGGCTGACGAGTCCGCCGGTCACGAGGACGGCGCCGCGGATGTCGTAGCGGGCCTCGCCCTCGGCCTTGCTCTCGTCGACGTAGAACCGGGCGGCGACGGCCGCGATGATCGCGATGGGGACGTTGACCAGCAGGCACCAGCGCCACGACGCGTACTCGGTGAGCACCCCGCCGAGGACCAGTCCGATCGCGGCCCCGCCGCCGGCGATCGCGCCGTAGACCGCGAAGGCCTGGGCGCGCTCCTTGCTCCGGGTGAACGTGACCGTGATGAGGGACAGTGCCGCCGGGGCGAGGATCGCCGCGAACGCGCCCTGCAGCGCCCGGGAACCGAACAGCATCGCCTCGTTCTGCGCGACGCCGCCGAGGGCCGACGCGGCGGCGAAGCCGATCAGTCCGACGATGAACATCCGCTTGCGCCCGACGTAGTCCGCGATCCGCCCACCGAGGAGCAGCAGCCCGCCGAAGGCGAGTGTGTACGCGGTGATCACCCACTGGCGGTCGGCGTTGGAGATCCCGAGGTCCTTCTGGGCCGAGGGGAGAGCGATGTTCACGATCGAGGAGTCGAGCACCACCATCAGCTGCGCCATCGCGATGATCGCGAGGGCGATCCAGCGCTTGGAGGGGGGCTCGGCCTCAGAGTTCTCACCACCGCTGGGGATCGTGCCGCCGGCGGTCGTGCTGCCGGGTGGTCCGGCGTCGTTCGGTGTCATGGTGCGGGTGACTGTCGGATCGGCGGTGCCGAGGTCGGACGTCATGGCGGATCATCCCTTCAGGGATGTTCGAGAACATCCGGTGGAACCGGGAACGTGAGCACCGGCAGGAGAATGTCGTCAACCAGGTGGGTGACGAACGCCTCGTCGACGGGTTCGCCGGTGAGGATCAGGCGGGAGAAGACCATCGCCGGGGCGATCTCGTCGCAGACGGCCGGGTTGACGTCCGGGCACAGCTGGCCCCGGACCATCGCCCGCAGGACGAGAGCGCGCAGGGCGCCCTTCTTCTTGGCGACCA
>CAXSIB010000422.1:0-3218 GCA_964237095.1 uncultured Actinomycetales bacterium | reverse complement strand
GCCCAGCCCGGCCCCGATCAGCCCGACGAGCGCCGCGCCGGTGAGCGTCCGACCGGTGTCGACGCGGACCAGGTGCGAACCCCCCGCGAGGTGGCCGGCGACCAGGGCCGCGGCGCCGACGTACAGGGCGACCGTCGTCCCGGCCGCGATCAGCAGCGGCCGCAGCTCGCGGCGGGTCGCGTTCCGGGCCAGGGCGCGGGCCTCCCGGACCGTCCCGGGGACCCGGACGGGCGGCGCCGTGGCCCGCACGACGGCGGCGGTCGTCCGGGCGAGGACCGCGACCAGCAGCAGCGACAGCCCGAGCGGGGCGATCGCGACCGTGCCGGTGAAGCCCACCGCCGCGGTGGCCGCGGAGTCGACCGTCCCGGGGCCGGCCGCGCTGACGTGCAGCGCCGACCCGTTCGCCAGCAGCCACGCCCAGACCCCGACCCGCGCCGCGGCGACCACGTCCGACGACGGCGCCGCCAGCCAGCCCAGCACGGCCAGTCCCGCGCACAGGACCAGACCGATCCCGGCGGCGACGGCCACCCCGGCGACGGCCGCGGGCACCGGGGCGACGTAGGCGGGACGGCCGTCCGGGCCGCCGCGCACCGGTCGGGAGCCGCCCGGGGCGGGTCGCGACGACCGCGGTCGGTCGAGGAGGTCGGTCACCCGCCCAGCCTGTCAAGACCGCCCCGACCCGGGCCGCCGACACCCCGGCCGCTCACGCCCGGTCAGCAGCCCGACCGGTCGCGGGCGGCCGTCGACCCGGGTGGGCGGGTACCGGGTGTGGCCGGGAGGTCCGCTCAGCCCAGGTCGCGCATGATCGCCGCCATCAGGGCGGCGGTCTCGCTCGGGGTTCGGCCGACCTTGATGCCGGCGGCCTCGAGCGCCTGCTTCTTGGCCTCGGCCGTCCCCGACGACCCGGAGACGATCGCCCCGGCGTGGCCCATCGTCCGGCCCTCGGGGGCGGTGAACCCGGCGACGTAGCCGACGACCGGCTTGGTCACGTGCTCCGCGACATACGCCGCGGCCCGCTCCTCGGCGTCCCCGCCGATCTCGCCGATCATCACGATCGCGGCGGTCTCGGGGTCGTCCTGGAACGCCTGCAGGCAGTCGATGTGGGTCGTCCCGACGATCGGGTCGCCGCCGATCCCGACCGCGCTGGAGAACCCGAACTCCCGCAGCTCGTACATCATCTGGTAGGTCAGCGTCCCGGACTTGCTGACCAGCCCGATCTTCCCGGGGCCGCTGATGTCGGCCGGGATGATGCCCGCGTTGGACAGCCCCGGGGAGATGACGCCCGGGCAGTTGGGGCCGATGATCCGGGTGCGGTGCCCGAGCTGGCCGGCCCGCGCCCAGATCTGCGCGGTGTCGTGGACCGGGATGCCCTCGGTGATGACGACGACGAGGTCGAGCTCGGCCTCCAGGGCCTCCAGCACCGCCGCCTTGGCGAACCGCGGCGGCACGAACACCACGCTCGTGTTCGCGCCGGTGGCCTTCACGGCCTCCCCGACCGAGCCGAACACGGGCAGCTCGTCGGTCTCCGCGCCGGTGACCGGGTCGGCGTCGAACACGACGGTCTGCCCGCCCTTGCCCGGGGTGACCCCGCCCACGATCGACGTGCCCGCGGCGAGCATGCGGCGGGTGTGCTTGCGCCCCTCGGAGCCGGTGATGCCCTGCACGATCACCGTCGAGGAAGAGTCCAGGAAGATCGCCACGCTCAGGCTCCGCTCGTGGAAGTGGTCGGGGTCGTCGTGGTGGACGAGGCGGGGGCGGCCGCGAGGGCGGCGGCGCGCGCGGCGCCGTCGTCCATCGTGTCGGCGAGGGTCACCAGCGGGTGCGCGGCTTCGGTGAGGATCCGGCGCCCCTCCACGACGTTGTTGCCGTCGAGGCGGACCACCAGCGGCTTGGTCGCGGCGTCGCCGAGCATGCCGAGCGCGGCGACGATCCCGTTGGCGACCGCGTCGCAGGACGTGATCCCGCCGAAGACGTTGACGAACACGCTGCGCACGTCGGGGTCGGAGAGGATCACCGACAGCCCGTCGGCCATGACCTGCGCGGACGCCCCGCCGCCGATGTCGAGGAAGTTGGCCGGCCGGACGCCGTGCGCGCGGCCGGCGTCGGCGACCACGTCGAGGGTCGACATGACCAGGCCCGCACCGTTGCCGATGATCCCGACCTCGCCGTCGAGCTTCACGTAGTTGAGGTGCTTCGCGGCGGCCTCGGTCTCGAGGGCGTTCGCGGCGGCGGTGTCGACGAACGCCGCGTGCTCGGGGTGCCGGAAGCCGGCGTTGTCGTCGAGGGTGACCTTGCCGTCCAGGGCCTTGAGGCCGGCGGCGGTCGCGGCGAGGGGGTTGACCTCGACCAGCGTCGCGTCCTCGGCGACGAAGGTCTCCCACAGCGCGACGAGGGCGTGGGCGACGGCGGGACGCAGGTCCTCGGGGAAGCCGGCCGCGGTCGCGATCGTCGTCGCGAGCGCGAGGTCGACCCCGGTGAGGGCGTCGATCGGGGTCCGGCTGATCGAGGCCGGGTCGGAGTGGGCGACGTCCTCGATCTCGACCCCGCCGTGGACGGAGGCGATCGACAGGAACGTCCGCTCGGACCGGTCGAGCAGGTAGGACACGTAGAACTCGGACTCGATCGCCGAGCCCGGGTCGACCAGCACCCGGTGCACGGTGTGCCCGTTGATGTCCATGCCGAGGATCGCGCCCGCCGCCGCGCCCGCGTCGGCCGCGCTGGCGACGACCTTGACCCCGCCGGCCTTGCCACGCCCGCCGGTCTGCACCTGCGCCTTGACCACGACCCGGGCCGAGCCGTCGCCGAACAGGACGCCCGCGGCCGCCTCGGCCCCGGCCGCCGTGTCGGCGACCACCCCCGCGTCGACCGGTACCCCGTAGGTGCCGAAGAGCTGTTTCGCCTGGTACTCCATCAGGTCCACGGCGCGGAGCCTACGGGTGCCGACCGACAGCGAACCGGCCGTCCAGGGTGCGGGTCCGCCGCCGTCCGCGCACGTCGGACGACGACCGAACACGACCAGTGGCGCCGGCGGGAGCCGCGGCTAGAGCTTCTGCAGCGGTGCGTAGCGGAGGAGGAACCGGCGGGGGGGCTGGCCGTCGCCGAAGTCGACGGTCGCCTCCCCGTGCTCCCCGACCCCGGCGGTCGCCATGACCGCGCCCATCCCGAAGGTGGCGTGCAGGACGCGGTCCCCCGGCGCGAGCGACACGACCTCACGGGTG
>CAXSIB010000421.1:0-3229 GCA_964237095.1 uncultured Actinomycetales bacterium | reverse complement strand
CTCGGGCCGCGCACGCCGCCGCCGGCGCCCCCCGCCGCGACCGCCGCCAGAGCCGCGACCACGACCGGGTCGGTGACCTCGTCGTCCTCGGTCTCGTCCGGCTCCTCGGGCTCCACGCCCGCCGGGCCGGTCGTCCCCGGGTCTTCGTCCTCGTGGTCGGGCACTCGCGCTCCTCCTGCAGTCCTGACTGGTGATCCGTGCTCGTGACGCCGTGCTCAGAGGTCGGGCCCCGACCTCCGATGCCGAGACTCCCGACTCAGATGTCCAGACTCCCGATCTCAGATGTCCAGACTCCCGACCTAGATGTCCAGGAAGCGGACGTCCTTGGCGTTGCGCTGGATGAACGACCGGCGCTGCTCGACGTCCTCACCCATCAGGATCGAGAACATCTCGTCCGCGCGGGCGGCGTCCTCGAGGGTCACCTGCAGCAGCGTCCGGCTCTCCGGGTTCATCGTGGTCTCCCACAGCTCGTCGTCGTTCATCTCCCCGAGACCCTTGTAACGCTGGATCCCGCCCTCCTTGGGCAGTTTCCGGCCGGTGGCCAGCCCGTGTCGCACGAGAGCGTCGCGCTCGGTGTCGGAGTACACGTAGTCGTGGGTGCCCTGCGTCCACTTGAGGCGGTACAGCGGCGGCTGGGCGAGGTAGACGAACCCGCTCTCGACGAGCGGCCGCATGAACCGGAACAGCAGCGTCAGCAGGAGAGTGCGGATGTGCTGGCCGTCGACGTCGGCGTCGGCCATCAGCACGATCTTGTGGTATCGCAGCTTGTCGAGGTCGAAGTCGTCCTGGACGCCGGTGCCGAGCGCGGAGATGATCGCCTGCACCTCCTGGTTGCCCAGGACCCGGTCGATGCGCGCCTTCTCGACGTTCAGGATCTTCCCGCGGATCGGCAGGATGGCCTGGATCTTCGGGTTGCGCCCCTGCTTGGCCGGCCCGCCCGCGGAGTCGCCCTCGACGATGAACACCTCGCACTCGTCGGGGTTGCGCGACTGGCAGTCCGCGAGCTTGCCCGGCAGGCCGCCGCCGCCCAGCAGGCTCTTGCGGCTGCGCGCGAGCTCCCGCGCCCGCTTGGCCGCGATCCGCGCCTGCGAGGCGGAGATCGACTTGCGGACGATGTCCTTGCCCTCCTGCGGGTGCTCCCCGAACCAGTGGGTGAGCCGCTCGTAGAGGGTCGTCTGGACGTAGCCCTTGGCCTCGGTGTTCCCGAGCTTGGTCTTGGTCTGGCCCTCGAACTGCGGGTCGATCAGCTTGATCGACACGATCGCGGTCAGGCCCTCGCGGATGTCCTCGCCGGCGAGGCGGTCCGCCGCCTTCTTCACCAGGCCCTGGTCCTCGGCGAACTTGTTGACGGTCGTGGTCAGCGCCGCCCGGAAGCCCTCCTCGTGGGTGCCGCCCTCGATCGTGTTGATCGTGTTCGCGAACGTGTGCACCGACTCGGTGTAGCTCGCGTTCCACTGCATGGCGATCTCGAGGCTGAGGCCCGCGGTGGTCTCCTCCGAGTCCAGGGAGATGACCGACTTGTGGATCGGCTGGCGGTTCGGGCTGGAGTTCAGGTGGTTCACGTAGTCGACGAGGCCGCCGTCGAACCGGTAGCTGACCGAGCGGACCCGGCCGTCGCCCTCGGGGTCGGCGTCCGCCGAGACGCCCGCCGTGCGCGGGTCGGCCCCGACGGTGACCGCGTCGGCCAGCTCGGCGTCGGCCGGGACCAGCTCGGCCCCGGCGTCGATCGCCGCCCCCTCCGCGTCCACGCCGCCTGCGGGCTCGACCATGTCGGCCGCGCTGCGCTCGTCGGTGAGGGTGAGGCGCAGGCCCTTGTTGAGGAACGCCATCTCCCGGAACCGCAGCGACAGGGTCTCGAAGGAGTAGACGGTGGTCTCGAAGATGTCCGCGCTGGGCCAGAAGGTGATCGTCGTGCCGTGCTCGTCGGTGGGCTCACCCTGCACCAGCGGACCCATCGGGTCGCCGAGGGCGAAGGACTGGGTCCAGTGGAAGCCGTCGCGGCGGACCTCGACGTCGAGGCGGCGGGACAGGGCGTTGACGACCGAGACGCCGACCCCGTGCAGGCCGCCGGAGACCTTGTAGCCGCCGCCGCCGAACTTGCCGCCGGCGTGCAGGACGGTCAGGACCACGGTCACCGCGGGCAGGTGCTCGCTCTGCTGCTCGTCGACGGGGATGCCGCGGCCGTCGTCGCGGACCCGGACCCCGCCGTCGGCCAGCAGCGTGATGTCGATCCGGTCGCAGTGGCCCTGCAGCGCCTCGTCGACGGAGTTGTCGACGACCTCCTGCACGAGGTGGTGCAGGCCGCGCTCACCGGTGGACCCGATGTACATGCCCGGGCGCTTGCGGACCGCCTCGAGGCCCTCGAGCACCGTGATCGCGCTCGCGTCGTAGACGACCTCGGCCACCTCGGCGATCTCGTCCGAGCCGAGCGGGATCGCCGGGACCTCGAACGCGTCGGGGACCTTCACGACGTCGACCGGGCTCACTTCGGTGCTCACGCAGGTTCCTCCTCGGGACGCACCGGCGCGGGGGGCCGCGGGGTGCCGCTCGTGTGACGGGCGGGAGCGCCCGACCCCGTCACGGGCCGACCGACCGGCCGGCGCTGGCCCGGTGCCGCCCGGCTGGTGCGCCACGCCTGCGGGCGGGCCGCGCCCTGGGGGGCGATCTCGATCCCCATCCTAGGCCGGTGGGGCGTGCTTGGACGTCTCGACGCCGAGGGACACCCCGGTCTCCGGGCTCCGGTGGTGCCGCAGAGCGATCCGACCCTCACGGCCGTGGTCCACCACACGCGGTGGCGGCGGTCCGCCAGGACCCACCGTGTGCGTGCGGCTCTCAGCCGTAGGTGTCGCGCGGTCCGCGGGCGTCGCGCAGGCCGAGGCGTCCGTGGCGCCACGACGGGCGGGCGGGCCCGGACACCTCCAGGCGGGTGACCGTGCCTGCACCGAGGATGCGGTCGACGGCCCCGGTGACGACGGGGGCGAGGAGTCGGAGCTGGGTGGCCCAGGCCGAGGAGTCGGCGGTCACCTCCAGGACCCCGTCGGTGAAGCCGGTCGGGCGGGAGTGCCCCGCGATCTCCGGACCCACGATCTCCGGCCAGCGCCCGAAGACCCCGTGCACGGCCAGGCGCTCGCGGCCGCCGGAGCGCCCGACGAGGTGGTCCACCGCGGAGCCGAGCCCGACGAGGTCCCCTGAGCCCGGGGTGGGGTCCGTGCCCGGCCCGGTGAACGGC
>CAXSIB010000420.1:0-3230 GCA_964237095.1 uncultured Actinomycetales bacterium | reverse complement strand
GCCGACCTTGGCGGTCGGGGTGATGACGGCCGTGAGGACCGCCGTCGCCCCCGGGGAGACGATGACCGGCGTCGCCGTGGCGGTCGGGTCGATCGACCCGAGCCACAGGTCCCCGCCGGGTGAGGTGACGGTCAGGTCGAACGCCTTCGTCGTGACCGTCGCGGAGGCCGTCGCGGTCCGCGCCGGCGCCGGCCCGGTCCCGTAGGGCCCGACCTCGTTCGGGTTGACGAACCAGACCCCCTGGGTCAGCGGGTTCGAGCTGATCCGCGCGACGGCGACGTTCCCCCGGCGGACGGCGTTGACGTCGGGGTCACCGAAGGCCGGGCCCACGTCGAAGGTGACCGGGCCGTTGGAGGTGACCCGGGCGGCGAGGGCGGTGCTGTTCGTCGGGACGAGGAACGAGGGCTCGTATCCCGTCGTCATGGTCGAGGGGAGGGTGCCGGTCGGTCCCGCGACGGCGAGGGGGTAGGTCGCGTTCACGTTCTTCCGCGGATCGAGGAAGAAGGCCTCCGGGGCCGAGCCGGTGTTGTGGACGGTGATGTGCACCGTCGTCGGCCGTCCGGCCCGCAGGGTGGTGGTGGTCTTCTTCGGGAGATCGGCCGAGGAGGCCGGGACGGCGGCCCCGTCCGCCTCCACCGTGTAGGGCTGCGAGAGGACGTCGCCGGCCACGGTCGGGGCGAAGTTGACCACGAGGTCCCAGCGTCCGGCGGCGGGCTTGAGGACGTGGAGCTGCGCCGCCCGCCCGTCGACCACGGTCAGCCCCGCGCCACTGCTGACGCCGAGGAGCTGGCTGCCCGCGTAGGCCACGGCCTGACCGGTCGGGCTGACCAGGTAGGCGCCGAAGGGGTTGGTCGCGACGGGCAGGGTGACCCGGGCGTTGAGCTCGGGAAGCCCGGCGGGGACCGAGAGCTCGTAGTAGCCGGTGACCCCGGTGAGCGTGGACCGGCCGTTGCCGCCGGTCAGCGTGGCGGTGAAGGACTTCTGCTTCGCGGTGACGGGCAGGAGGCTCCGCATGATGACCGGCACGGTCGTCGTCTTGTGGACCGCGCCGCGTGACGGGTGCAGGACGAGCGCGGTGGTCGCGTCACCCGGGGCGGCCGGGGTCGCGGCCGTGTAGGTGAACGAGGCCGACTTCCCCGGGGCGATTCGCAGCGTGGACGGGCTGACCCGCCCGACACTCGTGAACCGCGCGATCCGCGCGCCGAACACGACCGGACCGGTCGTGCCGCCGTTCGCGGCGGTGCGCGTGAACAGGTAGGCGCTCCAGCGGCCGGGCCGCGGGTTGGCCACCTGGGTGTCGCCGTAGTTGCCGAGTCCCTGCGGAAGGCTGTAGCCGGCGAGCCGGCCGGCCGGGTCGAAGACGCTCAGGCGCACCGACGCCGCGGTGGGGGCGGTGTACGCGATCGAGGCGTCCAGGCGACCGACCCCCTTGGGCACGTCGAAGTTCACGACGGTGAAGTCGTACCGGACGCCGGTGACGTCGACGGCCGTGCGACCGCTGGAGTCGCCGAGGACGGTCCGGGTCCGCAGCAGGTTCGTGTAGGCGCCCAGCGCGCGATTGCTGATCGTGACCGTCTGCGCGGCGGCCCCGACGTTGGTGACGGTGACCCGCCGGCGGACCGCGGTCCCCGGCGCCTCGACCGCGTTGATCTGGTCGGTGCTGGTGAGGAGGTTCGCCCCCACCCGGGCCGGGCGGGCCTTGGCCGTCGGGAACGAGCGGGCGGCGAGGACGGCCTTGTAGGTGTCGAGCCGGCCGGCGCCCTGCTGCTCCGCGGGGGCGGCGATGTCGTCGGCGGTACCGGTCAGGATCGTCTTCACCTGCGCCGGCGTGGGGCTCGCACCGCGGTGGGTGGCACGGAACGCCTGGATGACCAGGGCGGCCGCTCCCGCGGTCAGCGGCGCGGACTCACTCGTCCCGCCGCTCTGCTGGACGGGGGACGGCTTGCCCAGGTCGTTCACGCAGTCGGAGTAGCGGGCCGTCGGGGTGCAGACGATGAAGTTGAGGTCACCCGGCGCGACGAGGTCGACGGTGCGCCCGGCTTCGGTGACCCCGCCCGAGGACAGCGTGCTGATGTTGTCGTCGAGCCAGCCGGTGGCGCCGGTCCGCCGCGTCAGGGCCATCCCGGTCTGCACGTAGGAGCGGAAGGTGGTGGTGGCCCCGACGGAGATGACCTTGGGGTCGGTCGCCGGCGAGCCGATGGTGTTGGTGACCCCGGCGTCGCCGGCGGAGGCCACGACCGTCGTCCCGGCCGCCACCGCCGCGTCGTCGAACAGCTTCAGCGCGTCGTTCGCGCGGTCCGGCAAGGGGTTGGAGCCGAAGGACTCGTTGAGCACGTCGACGTGGTCCACGGCCACCGCGTAGTCGATCGCCTGCAGGAACTGCGAGGTGAACGCCACGTTGGTCTTCCCGAACACCTTCAGCCCGACGAGGCTCGCACCGGGGGCGACGCCCTGGACGCGGATCAGGCAGGCCCGGTTGAGCGGCAGCGCGCTGTAGTGGCGGATGTCGTAGACCCGGCGGCCCTGCGCGGCGATCGAGCTCGCGTCGAGGAAGGCCTCACCACCGCCGGTCGGGGCGTCGGTGCCCTCCCCGGAGAAGTCCTGGTAGTCGGTGAACACGTGGGAGCCGTTCGCCCGGATGAAGTCCGGGTTGTCGATGTCGATGCCCTCGGCGATGTAGGCGACCTTGACCCCGGCCCCGGTCGCGCCGAGGGACCGCGCCGTCAGCGCGCCCTTCGTGTCGCTGGCGGTGTGGGTGGTCTGCAGGGCCTGGGGGTTGAGCTGCACCTTCCCGCCCGGCGCGCAGGCGTTGGCGCCCGGGGTGGCGGCGGCCGCCGCGGCCGCCGTCACGCTCTTCGTCGCGGCGGCGGGGTCGCGGAGGGAGATGGTCGAGTCCGGGACGACCTCGGACACCGCGGGGTCCGCGGCGAGGCGGGCCGCCTCGGCCCCCGAGACGGTCGCGGCCAGGGCGTTGATGGTCCGGTAGGCGCGGACGTGGGTCGCGCCGGCGGCGGCGAGGGACGCCACGAGCGGCTTCTGGTCCCCGGCCAGCAGGGCCGCGCGGCGCGAGGCCAGCGCGGCGGTGGCCGGTACGGCGGTGTGCTGGTCGCGGAGCAGCACGATGACCTTCTGCGGGGCCGCCAGGGCCGCGGCGGCGGCGGCCGAGGCCTTCGCCGTGCTCGCGGGGGTGGCCTCGGCCGGGACGGCACCGGCGGCACTGGCCGCGGCTC
>CAXSIB010000419.1:0-3239 GCA_964237095.1 uncultured Actinomycetales bacterium | reverse complement strand
CGTGGGTGACGCCGTCGACGCTGACCTGGCCCTCGGCCATGCACTCCAGCAGGGCCGACTGGGTCTTCGGCGACGCCCGGTTGATCTCGTCCCCGACCACGATGTTCGCGAAGACGGCGCCGGGGGTGAAGCGGAAGGTGCGGCCGGTCGGGTCGAAGATCGACACCCCGGTGATGTCGGACGGCAGCAGGTCCGGGGTGAACTGGATCCGGTTGACGGTGCAGTCGACGGCCCGGGCCAGGGCCCGCGCGAGCATCGTCTTGCCGACGCCGGGCACGTCCTCGACGAGCAGGTGCCCGCCGGCCAGCAGGATCGTGACCGCGAGCCGGATGCGGTCGGCCTTCCCGACCACCACCTGCCCCATCGCGGCCTCGATCTCCCCGGCGCGCCGGGCGATCTCGGCCGGGTCCAGCGGCTCACGCTCGGCCTGCCCCGGCCCCGGCTCCGCCCGGGGGGGGCCCGCCACGACCGCGGTGTCGAGCTCCACGTGACCTCCACCTGACGCCGGACGGACCCGCACCGGCGCGTCCGGACCCGGCGGTCGGCCCGCGTCGACGGGACGCCGCACGGCCCAGCCCCGAACGTAGTTCCGCAGGCAAGTGGGCGCGCCGGCGCCCGTTCCCCCCGTTTCGTGCGACGACCGGGGTGGCGGAGCGGCGGCCCGCACCGGACCGGCTCCGGACCCGCGCGGGACCGACGGTGACCCGACGGGGACCCGACCGCCACCCGACCGCGACCTGACTGCGACCCGACTGATCGGGCGCCCGGATGCGGCCGTGGGGCGACCGGGTCCACAGGTGTGAGGTGTGGGGCGTAGGGGAGCGAAGTGGGTTACCGTGGGCCACATCGAGCCCCCAGCGGGTCAGATCGGCGCGGTTCGGCTCACGTCGGCTCGGCGCGGCGGCACGGTCCGGACCAGGGCCCGACGGAGGAGGCGGAGGTGTTCCTCGGTGAGCACCGCCTCCGCCTGGACGAGAAGGGCCGGCTCGTGCTGCCGGCCAAGTGGCGGGACGACCTGGCGGAGGGACTGGTGATGGCGCGCGGGCAGGAACGCAGCATCACGGTCTGGCCGCAGGCCGAGTTCGAGCAGGTCGTCGCGGCGCTCCGGTCGGCCCCCAGCACCAACCAGGCCGTCCGCGACTACACCCGGATGCTCGCCGCCGGCGCCAGCGACGAGACCCCCGACCGCCAGGGCCGCGTCACCGTCCCGACCACCCTGCGCGAGTGGGCCGGCCTCGACCGCGAGTGCGTGGTCATCGGTCTGCTGGACCGCGCCGAGGTCTGGGACGCCGCGTCCTGGGCCGAGTACTCCCGAGCGCACGAGGACGCCTTCGCCCGCGTCGACGTCGCGGGCCTCCCCGGCACCGCCTGACCGCGACCGGCCACCGACCACACCCCCTGCCCCCCATCCGCCCCCGACCCCCGATCTGGACCACCCCGGCCGACCCGCCGTCCGTCGAGGTCTCCGCCCGGACCGTTCTGGCATCCCTTCCCCGGCGCCAGAGCGGGACCGCGGGCGGGGGCCTGGGCGGATGGCGGCACCCCGCGGTGCGCCACGTCACGACGCCGGCCGACGGTGGAGACGGAGGACCAGTGCCCACCGAGGCCGTGGCACCCGCCCAGCCACCGGCCGGCCCCCCCGCCCAGCCACCGGCCGGCCCCCCCGCCCATCTCCCGGTGATGCTCCGCGAGGTCGTCGAGCTGCTGGCCGTCCCGCTGCGCACCGCGGCCGCCGGCCGGCCGGCGATCGCGGTGGACCTGACGCTCGGGCTCGCCGGCCACCTCCGCGCCCTGCTCGAGGCCGTCGGCTCCCCGGTCCCCGACGACGGTGTGCCGCCGATCCTCGAGATCGGTGCTCTCCGTCCCTGGCCCGTGTCCGGCCCGGTCGTCGCGGTCGGGATCGACCGGGACCACGAGGCGCTCGCCGGCGCGGCGACCGCCCTGCGGGGGTGGGGCGACGCGGTCCGGCTCGTGCACGCGACCGCCGACCAGCTCCCCGACGTCCTGTCCCGCCTCGCGCTCCCCGGCGCGGACGCCGTCCTGGCCGACCTCGGCGTGTCCTCGCTGCAACTGGACTCCGACGGGCGAGGGTTCTCCTATGCCCGTGATGTCGTGCTGGACATGCGGATGGACGCCACCGCCGCGCTCGACGCGGCCACCGTCGTCAACACCTATCCCGTCGACGAGCTGACCACGGTGCTGCGGGCGTACGGCGAGGAGCGCCACGCCCGACGGATCGCCGACCGGATCGTCGACGCCCGGGCCCGGCGGCCCTTCACCACCACCCGCGAGCTCGCCGACCTCGTCGCCCGGGCCTACCCGCGCGGGGTCACGACCGGCGGACACCCGGCCAAGCGGACCTTCCAGGCGCTGCGGATCGAGGTCAACGGCGAGCTGACCGGACTGGCGGCCACGATGCCGGCGGCGTTGGACGTGCTGCGCCCCGGCGGCCGCCTCGTCGTGCTCGCCTACCACTCCCTGGAGGACCGGATCGTCAAGCAGGCCATGGCATCGGCCGCGCACGCGGACGTCCCGGACGACCTGCCGTTCGTCCCGGAGGGGCACGGGCCGCGGGTCCGCCTCCTCACCCGCGGGGCGGGTCGACCCGGCCCGGACGAGGTGGAGTCCAACCCCCGCGCGGCATCCGCCCGCCTCCGGGCCGCCGAGCGCCTCGGGGCACCCACCGCCGGCAGCCCGGTCGACCGTCCCGCCGGGACCGCTCGGCGGTCCCGCCCGTGAGCGCCGTGGCGCGCTCCCGGGTCGCGGTCGCACCCGACCACGAGGCGACCGACGCACCGCTCGCGACCGGGCCGGAGAGCGGTGCTCCCGATCGTCGCGCCCTGTACGCGCTGCCCGACGCAGCGCCCGCCGGCCGCCGCGGACCCTTCGTCCTGCTGCTGGTCCTGCTCCTGGGCGGCGGCCTGACCGGTCTGCTGCTGCTCAACACCCAGCTGCAGCAGGGCAGCTTCGCGCTGTCGACGCTGCAGGCCCGCCAGGCCACCCTCGACGACGACGCCCAGGTGCTCTCCCAGCAGGTCAGCGGTCTCCAGGCCCCACAGGCGATCTGGTCCGCGGCGACGGCGATGGGCCTCGTCCCCGCGACCGACCCGCAGTTCCTCCGGGTCGGGAAGGAGCCGCGGCTCTCCAGTGCCCCGGGGGTCACCGCGGTCCCGCGGGCGCCGTCGGCGGCCGAGTCCGCCCGGGCACGGGTGCGCGCGCGGGAGGCCGCGGCGGCGAAG
>CAXSIB010000418.1:0-3263 GCA_964237095.1 uncultured Actinomycetales bacterium | reverse complement strand
CCCAGCCCGCAGCCACCTGACCACTTGACGAAGGACATAGAGACACCCCCCGGACGGAGCTGTCGTTCAAGACGCGGCAGCACAGCAGACGGAGACGATCGGAGGACACAACGAATCGAGGCGCACGTTGGGTTCTGCCAACGATAGCGGGTTCGCGTGAGCTGGCCCGCGTCCGGTGGCACGGGTGCGTCATCGAATAGCGCTCCGGGCTAATTTGTGACCGGCCATGTCGTGGTTCTGATCGTGGGATCGGGTGGCGTAGCGGACGAGGTACGCGACACCGAGTCCGACCGCGACACCGACCACGGTGTCGACCACCCGCAGCAGGGGTTGCTCCCAGGCCGCCCTGCGGCTCCCGAGGTCGGCCACGACCATCACCACGGTGGTGGTGATCCCGGTGGTAACCGCATCCTGTGGGCGGCCGATGAGCCCGGTGATCACCGACCCGAGCCCGACCAGTACCGCCAACCCGACCGCGGTGAACGGCAGCAGTACCAGGTACAGCAGGCACAGCACAAAACTGATCGAGGTCGCCCACATCCGTGACCGGGCACTGGACGTGCTCAGGCGGACGGTCTCGCGGTAGGTGAACACCGTGGCGATCACGGCCCACATTCCCCCGAGGAGGTCATCACTCGAACTCGCCGCCCGCACATGGGCGAGGACGACGGTGATCAGTTCGAAACTGATCAGGCAGGCCACGGTCAACGCGACGCCGTGGACGACCACCGTGACGCGGTCACGACGGCCCGCGGGCGGTGGCGTCGACACCCCTGCGGTTCCGCCGCCGGCGGCGGTCCCCGCGACGTTGTCCTGGTCTGTTCTTCCCGGAGTGGCGCGCGCGGCGTCAGTCCCGACACCGCCCCCCGTCCCGACACCGCCCCCCGCCGTCATGACTGGGTCACCACGGTGTCCCGGTGGTGGTGGCGGCGCTCACAACGTACCGACCATGGCCCGGGCGTCGACGACGCGGTCGAAGTCCTCGGCGCTGATGTCCCCGGAGGCCAGGGCGGCTTCGCGGAGGGTGCTGCCGGTGTCCTGGGCCTGGTGGGCGATCGCGCTGGCCTGGTCGTAGCCGATGACCGGTGACAGCGCGGTGACCAGCATGAGGGACCGGTCGACGTACCCGGCGATTGTGTCGGTGTTCAGCTCGGTACCGACGATGCAGTACTCGCGCAGCTTCGCGCAGGCGTCGCCGAGGATCAGCGCTGAGTGCAGGACGTTGTTGATGATGATCGGGCGCATCGCGTTGAGCTCGAAGTTGCCCTGAGTGCCGGCGAACGCGACGCAGGTGTCCTCGGACAGCACCTGGATGCAGACCATGACCATGGCCTCGCACTGGGTGGGGTTCACCTTGCCCGGCATGATCGAGGAGCCGGGCTCGTTGGCTGGGACGATGAGCTCGCTGATCCCGCACCGCGGCCCTGACGCGAGCCAGCGGATGTCGTTGGCGATCTTCATCAACGGGACCGCGAGGGCCCGCAGGCCCGCGCTGGCCGCGACCATCGCGTCCAGCCCACCCTGGGCGGCGAACTTGTTCGGCGCGGTGGTGATCGGCTGACCGGTGAGCTCGGCGAGGCGGGCGGCGACGTCGGCGGCGAACCCGGGCGGGGCGTTCAGCCCGGTCCCCACCGCGGTGCCACCCATCGCGACCTCGTACAGCCCGCCCAGGGTCGACTGGAGCCGGTCCAGGCCCTGGGCGAGCTGGGCGGCGTACCCGGACCACTCCTGCCCGACGGTGAGGGGGACGGCGTCCTCCAAATGTGTGCGCCCAATCTTGATCACGTCGTGCCAGGCCCGGGCCTTGTCCCCGACCGCGTCGGTGAGCCCCTGCACCGCCGGGACGAGGTGCCCGGTGAACTCGGTGATCGTCGCGAGGTGCATCGCGGTGGGGAAGGTGTCATTGGAGGACTGCCCCATGTTCACGTGGTCATTGGGGTGGACCGGGGTCTTCGATCCCAGCTTCCCCCCCAGCAGCTGGATGCACCGGTTGGAGATGACCTCGTTTACGTTCATGTTCGACTGGGTCCCGGACCCGGTCTGCCACACATACAGCGGGAAGCTCTCGTCGAGGTCCCCGGCGATGACCTCGTCACAGACCCGGGCGATCAGGTCGGCCTTCCACGGCGGCAGCCGCCCGGCCTGGCCATTCACCACCGCGGCGGCCTTCTTCACATACCCGTAGGCGTGGTACACCGCGTGGGGCATCTTGTCGTGGCCGATGGAGAAGTGCACCAGCGACCGCTGGGTCTGCGCCCCCCAGTACCGGTCGGCGGGCACGTCGATCCCACCCATGGAGTCGGTCTCGTGGCGGGACCCGGTCGCGTCGATCCCGACCGGCAGGTCGAGCACCGCCGGCGCCTGCTCGGAGTCGCCGCCGGTCGTGTCCTGGCCGGTGCTGCGGTGGCCGCGGGGATGCGGCGTCTTCGGCGCGGCCATCAGACGTCGATCCCGTCGGAGTAGACCGGCTGCCACATCGCGTCCTGCACGGCCTGCACGAGGTCGGCGTGGGTCACGGTGGCCACCCCATCCTCGGCGGCAGCCCGCGCGACCGCGATCGCGACCGTCGCCGAGGACGCCCGCAGGTTGTCCACCGACGGCAGCAGCGACGCCCCCGGGCCGCTCGGATCGACCTGGCCCGCGACGGCGTCGGCCGCGGCCAGGAGCATTCCGTCGGTGACGTGGCGAGCCCCGGACACGATCGTCCCCAGTCCGAGACCGGGGTAGAGCAGGGCGTTGTTCGCCTGCCCGATCGTGTAGGTCACCCCGCCGTAGCTGACCGGATCCACCGGGATCCCAACCGCGACCAGCGCCTTCCCCTTCGACCACGCCAACGCCTGCGCGGGCATCACCTCGATCCGCGACGTCGGGTTCGACAACGGCAGCAAGATCGGCTGCTCCACCCCCGCGGCGAGGGCCTCCACGACGGGTTGGGTGAACGCCCCGTGGTCGGTGGACGTTCCGATCAAAATCGTCGGCTTGACCTGCTCCACGGTGGTCAGCAGGCTGAGCTGGCCGTCGGTGCGCGCCCAGCCCTTGACCTCGGCGGCCGGGCGGGCGTAGGGCTGCTGGTAGTCGGGCAAGTCGTTCATGTCGTCGGTGACCAGGCCGTGGACGTCGACCAGCCACACCCGCGACCGGGCCGTCTTCTCGTCCAAGCCGCCCCGGACCATCGCCGCGGAGATCTGGTCGGCCATCCCGGTGCCGGCGGTACCGGCCCCGAACACCACCAGACGCTGGTCGGCGAAGGACTGCCCGGTGAC